>WQVV01000070.1 GCA_009785665.1 Defluviitaleaceae bacterium | reverse complement strand
TCTGTTTCGTACATGCGTTTGCTTCTTAGTTTTGCTCGCTCGCGTTCATCTTGGCTTATATCCAGTAATAATGCTCCTGCCATTGCTATTTCGCTCCTTTCTTCTACCGGCTCATTAACAGTTATTGCTTGTTACCTTTTTATTCCTTACCTAGCTGGGCGCGTAGTTCTGCTATTAGTGCCGCTTGCGCGGATAGTGCGGCATCTTTGTCTGCTATTACGCCTTGCCATTTTGTATTGGCACGGGCCTCACCTCTTGCCTCGCCTCTTGCTTCTGCGGTTAGTATGTTTGATATTTGATCTGTTTCGTACATGCGTTTGCTTCTTAGTTTTGCTCGCTCGCGTTCATCTTGGCTTATATCCAGTAATAATGCTCCTGCCATTGCTATTTCGCTCCTTTCTTCTATCAACCTGTTCACCAGTTTCCGTTGCCTTATGTCTGGCGCATATCTTAGAAATATTGACCACTAGTATGTCAAGCTAAAGCTAAAAAAAGTTAATGGAAAAATTTCGGAAGCCTTCCATTCAACTTCAACTTGATTGTCGGGATATACAAACACCTTGTCAATCAATAAATCCGCCAAGGTTACGGTTAGTGTTGGCTCTGACGAAATTTTTTCCGCTACCTCCAACACCTTGTTTCCTAAAACCTGCTGTGTCGTCACTTGGTCTGTATGTTTTTTCCAAGCAGCGTAAGACTGTTCAAGTTGTCCGTATGCAGTATCAGCATCTGTCTTTAGTTGCAGATATTCTTCAGTATTAATTTCACGCCCGACATAACGCTCATACAATTCACGCTTTTTATTGCGTTGCTCATTTAACTGACGTTCATACTTCAATTTCATCTTCCTCTTGTAAATCGGCAGATGATAAATCGCTCGGTCGGTCAATGTTTAGAATGGTTTGTGCTTGCTTGGATATTATATGTAAGCGTCCTTTCAATACCTCTACGCATTTCGTTAAAGGCTTCTTGACTGGTGGTGATATGTTTTTGGGCAGGTTGTCTATATCAAACCACCGCAGGTCTGTGGTTTCATTTGTTTCGGTGATAATCTCACCAGAGAAATCCTCGCACAAGTAAACAATGTCATTGTTAGCAACCATATCACCGTTCGGATAAGTATAAAATAGTTCCGCACCAGAAAATACGCCGAGTAATTCCAGTGAATTAGCTGTTAGCCTGGTTTCTTCAAATAGTTCACGTTTCGCGGCTTCTTCTATGGGTTCACCAACTTCAACACATCCGCCGGGGTATCCCCAAGAGCCGTTATCCTTGCGAAGTTGTAAAAGGATATTTCCGTCCTTATGAACAATAACGCTACCACCAACAATCATTAGCCGCTCATGACCAATGTACCTACGCATGGACTTGATGTAGTCCGTCATGACTGCGTTCCTTTTTTGTAATCTCTTGCTTTAGGTACTGCTCACGATTGCGTTGGAAATAATCCACAAAGCACTCAACCGTAAATTCTTTCTCGTTGGATAAATCCCCACCGACACTAACCCAAAAACAAGCAGGAATTTCGCCCTCCGCAAGATTTTTTTGGATACATATATCACAGCCTGATTCGTGGTTCGCAGGATGCTTGTCGCATGACTTGACAGGGCAAGTACAAAAATGTTCGTTCATATGAAATATCCCCTTTGTTGATATTTTTATCGCACAGCCTACAGGTCGATTTCCGCACCCGGTTCAACGATAATTTTATTTGGTGCAGTCCACTTCTCCGCACGTTCGCGGTCAAACAATTCGTCGGGTTTCAGGTGAATGATGATATTATGCTTCGCACCGATGAGCCTTGCACACTCGGCGGCTTCGTTCAAATCCATGTTGTAAACACCATCGCCGCAGAGGATAGCGTAATCTATATCCAAATCTGCGAACCGCTCCATTTGTTTGGTCTTGGACGTATCGCCACAGGCGTAAATCTTCACACCATCAAGCGTGATAATAAAGCCCACGCATTGCTTGGGGTCGTGGTTTTTGTTATACGCTTCGGTGGCTTGAATCAGTTCCCACTACGGAAATGGCACGATTTTTGCGGCAATTTTGTGCCAATCAAGGAGGGTTTCGCGCCGTGTCCTAGAGGGACACAAGCGAAATCTCGACGCAGAGTGGCGCGAAATTGACCAAAAAGCGTGCCATTTCTGTAGTGGGAACACGCCCTAAGCCGTTCGTCTACGGACTTTTGTGGTTTTCATCTGATCAGATTTTCGGCAAACTTTGCAAAGAAAATTTATGGCTATGTAATGTTGTGGGAACTGACTCTCCCGACTCCATTTTCGGACTGGTCAGTTCCCACAATTTTTTCATTTAATGATTACTTCTTCTCAATAATCAGATGGTGTGAACCATATCGAAATACCACAAAATCAACAAAGCTAGGGTCATTTGCAAGCTTTTTACCAAGTGCCTTAACAACCTTATTTTTCACTTTATTGTTTGAGGTATTTATACTTATCGTGAAATCATCTTCGGTTACTTGCATCAATTTAATCATTGGAAAACCTTGGAGCACATGTTTCAGGCATAATTTGTAATATTTCCAGTCCATTGAGTTTCTACAATATTCGTAAGCGTCAAATAGAGCCGCAGCTGTACAGAGTCAGACGCGGCTTTATTTGACGAAGAGTGTTAGCGATGCCCCAAAATTTCTAGGCAACGCCGTAAGAAAGCATGATTAACGTCCCGTCAACCTCGATTGAAACGATAGTATCTAAATCCAATTGGTCAGTGCCAATTAGATATGAGATATAAACAGGGCTAAATGTTCCAAAGGGGCTAAAGGGAGTTTGCATATGCGTAAGGTCGCATATTCTCACGGTTGGTGAGTTTAGATGCAACGCGCCGTTTTCTGTGTGAATAATCACTTCGGGGCGGTGTATGGTTTGAATAAGTTCTTCGTCCTCGCCAAATACGTTTTGGTCAGTTTCAACTACCAAGTGTACAAGAACGGGATTTATTCTGATTTCGGTTATAGCAGAAGTTTCAAGCGGAATAGAAAAATCATTTGCAATGATATGCGCGAAGCTTTTTGCAGTAAACTGCTCGCTCCAATTTATAACTACTTCATCTGCGTTGGAAAACTCCCCAGTTAGCGTGTAATTTGAAAGCTGCTCTAAATCCACGTCAAATATAAATTCGTGGTAATGGGAAGTAGTGTTTTCTGTATCTCTACTTTCCAAAGGCATATGTGTATGGGTTATTGGAACAGCATTACCATTGTCCATACTAAACTCGAAAAACAAATGCATATCCACAAACGCATTATCAGCATCACGAAGGTCTAACCATGCCCATGGTCTTCCTATGTGTGGGAATGGCTCGTGAATTTGCACATGCAATTTGTTATCAATAATCCCAATGCTTGAGATATAAGCGGCAATACCTTCCAGCCCTAAAGATATATCATGCAAATGCGGTTGCAAAATGTCTACGCCTTCTGTACGCAATCTTTCGCCTATTTGCGCTGAATACTCACGAGACATATCGTGACCCATACCAAAACTTGCGCTTTCAGAGATAAAACGAATCGAAGGTTGCATCACAACATCGGCTAAATTAATATCCAAGTCGGGACGCATGTAAAACGCCACATTATACCTAAGTACAGGAAATGCAAAAGACAGTCTCATGCCTTCCATTGATTCATTTTCGCCTAAAATATCCTCGGAATACGCCACGGTAACATTTCCGTCTTCAAGGAGATGCTGAACCATACCTCCCGAACGCGAAAAAGCAGTACGACTGCGAACAATCCAAATACTGTTGCTACGATACATAATTTCTGGGACACCATGTAAACTAACAAAGTCTTGCGAATTAAGTATGGGCGTTGGCCAAACATTTTCTTCGGGAAGGTTGGCGAAGTTATCCCCTGTTAAATCTTCCAGCGTGAGGTATATATCCACTGTTGTATTGTCGGAAATGTTTACCGCTACAATTTTTGCGCGTATGCCGCTGTCTGTAATTGTTTCGCCTATGGCAGTTCCTGTTGCGTGTTGTATGTTGGCTTGTATCACTTCGGTGGGGTTATCAATTCCCCCACTAAAAACCCCCAAATGAAAACCAGCACCAATTATTATCACCATAAGCACAACTGCTACCGCAATAAAAATTGTCACCTTTGTGAAGCTACGTCTTTTGCTTTCCGAATATCCTGTTGTAAATTTTTGCATATTTTCCTCCCTCATACTTTTTCCGTTATCTCGTGCCGAATAACCTATCACCCGCGTCGCCTAGCCCTGGTACTATATAGCCGTGTTCGTTTAGTTCGGTATCGTAGGCGGCTGTGTAGATGTTTACGTCAGGGTGATTTTTTAGAACTTCCTCCACGCCTTCGCGAACGGCGACTAGACATAGAAGCTTGATATGTTTCGCGCCCGCTTCTTTTAGAAAACTGATTGCGGCTTCGGCGGTGCGACCTGTGGCTAACATTGGGTCTAGCAGAAGGATTTCGCGTTCGTCAATTTCGGGGGGGAGTTTGCAATAATATCCTACTGGGCGAAGTGTGGAGGGGTCGCGGTATAAACCGATATGCCCTACTTTTGCAGTGGGCAGAATATTTGAAATGCCCTCTACCATTCCAAGCCCAGCGCGAAGGATTGGTACTAGCCCGAATTTCTGCTCGCAAACCCAGCCCGTTGCCGTGCCTACTGGAGTTTCTACGATTTTTTCGCGAACGGGAATATCTTGCGTTGCTTCATATGAAATAAACGCCGCTATTTCCTCCACCAGTTCGCGAAATTCTTTATGACCTGTGTTTTTGTCGCGTAGCATGGTTATTTTGCTTCGCACTATTGGGTGTTTGTTGATGTGTAGACGTTTTGCTATTACATCATTTAGGTCGTTCATGTTACACCCCCAAGGTTTTAAATTTTTCTAGGCATAGCGAAAGCAGGTTTTTTATTTGACTGGCGCATGTGCAGTATTCTTCCAAATTGCCGCCGAATGGGTCTGAAATATCCATTAGGGTGTCGGCGTATTCGCCTAGGGTGAAGGCGTTTGCGGCTGGGCAAGCGGTTTTTACATGCGCTAAATGAGCGCGTGTCATGGTAAGAACCAGCGCGGTATTTTGCAAAATTTCAAGTTGTGCGGCTTGCGATTTATGGTTTGTAAGGCAAATTTTTTCCTGCTCCATTGCAAGAATTGCGTTTCTACTAGCGGAAGACCCGCTGTACGCACTAACTCCAGCAGAGGAAACAGATATGTTAATTCCCTCGCGCTTGAACATTTCAACGGCAAGAGCCGCCGCCATAGGCGAGCGGCAAGTATTGCCCGTACATATAAAAATAACACTAGACATACACAACACGTCCTTCTGCGGCTTTTAGCATCCTGTCCATAATGGCCACGCCTATTCCTGTTTCTGGAACGGCTTCGATATAAATTACATCAACATTTTCTTCGTCGCACTCGCGCAAACGTGCGAATAAACCTTGTGCTATAGATTCATCATCATGCCCCATAGGTATCACAAATGCATTAGGCGGCGGGTCTTGAAGATTGAAGATAGCAGCTACTGTGTCCACATGAAGAAGTACGCCAATGTTACGTTCTTGCGCCTTGATGCATTCGTCTAAAATAAACGCGACTACATTATCCCGACTGCCCGAAACTATAGTCATTGGGGCATTTGGGGCGTAGTGCTTGTACTTCATTCCAGGGGAACGAGGCGCGGGGTTTGCCGCTTCCAATTGACCATTGACGGTGGAATTATCCACTAGAGATTTAGCAACCCCACCTTCAACAGGCAATCCCGTAACTTCACGAATTTGCTCGGCAGTAATTGACCCAGCGCGAAGTATTCGCGGTACTTCCTCCGTAATATCTACCACGGTAGATTCCAGCCCTACGTCCGAACTCCCGCCGTTTAATAATGCCAGCCCTTCCAGCCTTTCAATGGATTTTCCCGAACTATTCAAAAGCTCTGGAAAGTCTGAGATTACATGCTCTATAGTTGTAGGGCTTGGTTTTCCCGCCTTATTCGCGCTGGGTGCGGCCACCACACACCCCGACGCTTTAATAAACGCTTGCGCTACGGGGTGTGAAGGCATTCTTATTCCTACAGTTTCGGTTATGCCGTTTGGGTGTCCTCCTAGCCAACTAGGCAAGTCTGGATTTTTCCGCGCAACCAAAGTTAATGGCCCTGCCCAGAAAGCATCAATTAATTTGAATGCGTATTCTGGCGGGTTAAACGCGAGTTCCGCAAATTTTTCTTTCTCTGCGATATGCAAAATAAGCGGGTTGTCACTTGGGCGACCCTTTGCAGAATACACCTTTGCAACCGCTTCGCTATTAAAAGCATCAGCCCCAAGCCCGTAAACCGTTTCTGTTGGAAACGCCACAAGCTTGCCCTCCTGTATGAAATCTACTGCGCGTGCCATTCTTAGAAGGGGGTCAATTGCTTCCGTAAAATCGCCGTTCTCGTCAAAAAGTTTTATCATGCCGCTCCACAGCATTTTTTGAATTTCTTGCCGCTTCCACATGAACATGGTTCGTTGCGTCCTACTTTGGCTTCATTGCGCACAACTGTGTGAGAGCGTTTTTGCTCTGTGTACAAAGCTTTTTGTTCTTCCGCTGTAAAAATATTTTCCCATTCGGATAAACTAAACAGCGCGTCGGCCTTGTATTCCACCATTTGCTTATAAAGCCTATCAAACTCAATATCAAAGGCGATTGCGGTATCTTCTTCCACTTCGCCTAAATGCGGCAAGCCATCTACGCATTCATGAATGCCGTCCAAGAACGCACACATTTGCACTGTGCTTAGACGATATTTTTCGGCTAGTTCAGCAATTGTGCCATCCATGCGGTTTGTTTTGTTGGAAAGCAAATTTACATATACGGATTTTTCCTTTGCAAGATACTCGTCCCATACATGTTTTACAGGCTGGTTTTGCCTGTCGAATGCCACGCGTTTCCACGCATCAAGTAATGCCATGTTAATCACTCCTAAGTTTTTGTCCTTTTGGAATTTTACCCCTTATTGCTACGGAAAACAATCCATTTGCTAAAAATATAATTCCCAACCACAACTAAACATAGCGTAAGGAATTTCATAATGGTGCTGTGAAGACCAAAAACGTCCACCAGAAGAACCAGCAACAAAGTTTCCAGCACGGCAACAATCAGCCTTGCACCGCAGAATTTCGCGAATTCGACCAGCAAAAATTTAACCGCCCAATTGCGCGACTGAAACACAAAAATTTTGTTAGTAACATACGCAAACAAAATCGCCAACGCGTTTGAAACGGCATTAGCAACAGCAGTACTAAGCCCCAATTCAATAGCAATCACAAACGACCCAAGCCCAACCACCGTAGTAAGCACACCAAAAAATAAATAACTAATCGTTTCGCGGTTTACCAGCTTGCGAAATATTTTCATACTTTTCCACCTCAAACATTGGAATGCGCCACCCCGCCACATGTCAAATTTCCACTGTATTGGCGGGGCGCATTTCAATGTTTCAGAGTGGAAAAAGTATCATGTTACAGAAGCAATTACCGACGCAGAAAATTCTGCCGCGCCTTGAATATACTCCAGCGTATCGTCATACGTTACGAAGTGATAAACATGCGGTTCGCCGCTATGGGTTTTTGGTGTGTCCTTGAAATTTTCGTAAAGTAGATTTTGTTTTATTGCTTCTGTTTCCTCGGCGAAAATTATATCGGAAACACCTTGCGGTTTTGCTTTTGCCAATAGCGCGAAAATTTCATCAGTTGCAGGAAATTCTTGATACAGGCGGGTGTGAATTTTTTTCATGTCGTTGTAGTACTCGCTTGTGTAACCTTTGGCGGCTTCTTCTGGGTGATTCGTTCGGAATTTATTCCAGATGGTTTTGTTATTGTGAATATCCGTCACAACATGCGCGGCAAAACCTTCTGCAAAAGCATCACGCGGATGGGCGCGCAGAAATTCTTTTACGCATTCAATCCAACCTTCGTTGTCGGTGACATGCCCCCAGATTTCATCACTAACGGGGCATAGATGCGTAATTTTCTTGGCTGGCCCAATATTGGACATTGCCGCACCACGAAATGCCTCCCGATAATGAATAGCATCAGGCGCGACCGACCCAAGCATAAATTGCGCCGCGTCTTGTTCGGTTTTTGGACGCGCTTCCAACATTCGCCAAGCCACGCATAAATGTGTAAATGGAAATGCCATAGTTGACCTCTTTTCTAAATTTTCTAAAATTAGGCACTTTGCTTTGAAATTACGGTTTTTACAAAATCGTCAACACTCATCAGCCAGCTTTGTTGTTGTGATGAATAAGACCCTTGTATTGAATTTGGCACAACAAGTTGCAGTTTTTTGCTTTGCATTTCATTCGTCTGGTTTTCACTTATTGCCGCTTCTAGCGTAAGCAAATGCTTGTTTGGAATTTTATCGGCTTCGGATAAAACTTGTCGCCAGCGGTCTTTACAGGTGCTTTTAACTCCAAGCATGGTAAGCAAAGCAGCATTAAACGTATTGTCGTGATATTTTGTAATACTTGGAAAAACAAAGTCTGGCTTTGACTTGTTTTCCGTAACTTTATTGCGGTCAAAACTTACATTTCTGCTGATGAAAAGTTGTTCCAAGTGATTTTCAAAAGCATGACCTACACGGCTTTTGCGCCTATTTTGGACTGATAACGAAAAGGCGAGAAAAGCATCAACATCATCTGAAAACCCTTGAGTTAGACGTTCCGCAATAATGTGTTTTTCTAACGTTCTAAACAATACTTCCTCTCGTTCCATCCACGCCATTAGAACATCATCAGGGCTATCAAGTGCAGAAATAGCACTAAGCGTTGACCGTGCATATCCCGAGAAGTCTTTTGTTTTTGGGAAAGTTCCTCCAAACTTACGTAACATTTCATCAAGATATGTTTCCTTATTTTCGTCAATAAAAATACCAATTTGCTCCAGAATGAACCTTGATGCAAAAGCAATGCGGTCTTTTTCGCTTTCTAATTCTTCTCTAACCGAAAATCCAGGGTGAGAAGATTGGGTTATTCCAAATAGCCATCGTATTTGGTTCGCTATTGTCGAGCCAGCTTCAGCGTAAACCGCAAGCAAATTTCCGTCTGGTTGCAGTCCGATAAATAACTCATCACCCTCTGAAGCACACATAGATACAGTGGTGGTAGGGAAATACATTCTATGCTCTGTTCTTGTAGGATGATTTTCCCTCGCATCATACCATGTCAAAAAACCCTCGTCAGTTGGAGGGTCATCATCATTGTCGCTAAGATATACAAATTTTGTAGGGAATGTTTGACGTTTTGAGCCAAATATATTTTTCAAACCCTTAACACCATTAAATTCATGTTGATTACTTGTTCTTGTATCTGTTTCAACAGCACTTAGAGTTTTAGCGGCAACACCCTTGAAATACTGGGATAAATAACCTTGTTTCATATGTTTGCCTCTCTCTTCATATCAATATGCGTTTCATTTCGTTCACGTTCTATCAAATCTTCGATATGAGGCTTCATTATCCTTGCTACTGCTTTTATAACGGGGACAACCACTGAATTGCCAAATTGCTTATATGCTTGCGTGTCTGATACTGGAATAATGTACGTGTCATCATATCCCATTAGGCGTGCGCATTCTCTTGGGGTTAATCTGCGTGGATTACCTTTTTTGCCTCTTGAAATTAAAATCTCCGAGCCGTCCTTATAATAACGTGCTGATAAAGTGCGCGATGTGCTTTCTCCGTCTACTAGACCATAACCAAAACCATTGCCTTGCGCCTTGTGTTTTGCAGCGTAATCCTGCAAGTATTTCCATAGTTTATCAGACAACGTATATTTTAATTGAACTTTGCCTTTGCTTGTCGTATATGGCTCTTGTGGTTGTTCTGTGCCGTTTTCTGGGTGCAAAATATCTTTCATTAGCCTTTGTTCATTTGGGATAGTCATGTTATCCCAACAAAAATCTACAGGTTCACGAAAGCCCACAATTATAATTCTCTCACGGTTCTGTGGAACCCAATGCCTACCATTTATGACCTTGCTAAATACTTGATAACCCAACTCATTTTCCAGCGTTTCCTTAATAATACGAAAGGTATGCCCGCCGTTATGTGAAACAAGATTTTTTACATTCTCAAGCAAAAAAGCCTTTGGGCGTTTAGCTGAAATAATACGAGCAACATCAAAAAATAATGTACCTTGCGTAGTACATTCAAAGCCATGAGGGCGACCAAGAGCGTTTTTTTTAGACACACCAGCAATCGAAAACGGCTGACAAGGAAAACCAGCCAACAGAACATCATGGTTGGGCACGTCCTCCGCTGGATAAGGAACAATATCACCAACAAAATGTGTTTCTTCTCCAAAATTAGCTTGATAGGTTTTTTTTGCCCAGTCGTTCCATTCGCTAGTGAAAACACAAGTACCACCAATGGATTCAAAACCTAAGCGTATGCCGCCTATGCCTGCAAACAAGTCGATAAATGTAAACTTTGTCACGGATACACCTCCCCACCAAACAAAGTGCCGTAAAAATCATAGACATTCACTATAGCATAAAACGTCAAATAAAACCAAGACCAAAATCGCTCTGCTTGCGCGATAGGGCGGAATATATTATCCTATAATAAAGGATGGTGTCTTATATGCCATATACTGCATTATACCGCAAAAAGCGTCCACGTACATTCAAAGAAATTGTGGGGCAACCGCATATTGTGCGTGCAATAGGAAATCAGCTAATGGCAGGGCAGATTAGCCATGCATATTTATTTTGCGGAACGCGGGGAACAGGCAAGACCTCGGCTGCAAAAATTTTAGCGCGTGCGGTAAACTGCTTCGAGCCAAACGAAGGCGAACCATGCAACAACTGCGAAATGTGCAAAAGCATTCTGGCGGAACGAAGCCTTGACGTAACAGAAATAGACGCGGCATCAAACAACGGTGTAGAAAATATCCGCGACTTACGCGACGAAGTAAAATATCTTCCCAACCAAGGAAAGTACAAAGTGTACATTGTGGACGAGGTTCATATGTTATCAACCAGCGCGTTTAACGCACTTCTGAAAACATTAGAAGAGCCACCACCGCATGTAATTTTCATTCTGGCAACAACCGACCCACAGAAAATCCCCGCGACAATTTTATCTCGCTGTCAACGATATGATTTCCGCAGGATTTCGGCGGCAGACATGGTAAACACTTTGCAGGGTTATCTAAAAGATGAAAACACCGAATTTGAAATCGCGGCACTAGATTACATTGCATATCATTCCGACGGGGCAATGCGCGACGCACTAAGCCTACTTGACCAATGCCTAAGCATAGGCGAAAGCGAAGGCCTAACGCTGGAAAAAGTTCGCGACCTACTAGGCGCGGTAGACCGCACAAGATTATTCGAGTTCACAGACGCGCTTGCATCAAGCGACAGCAACGCGATAATGTCAATAATCGCAGACGCAATGGCTAACGGGCGCGACGTAAGTCAATTCGCCGCCGACTTAGTGCGGCATTTCCGTGATGTTTTAGTAGCGGGATTATCTGACGGAGAAGAATTTTCCGCCGAATCCGCCGCCAAACTAAAGGAGCAATCTGCACGAGTGTCAAGCGTTCTGCTAATGCAGTACATCAACGCATTTTCCGAAACTCTACGCGAAATGAAATTCGCACCACACATGCGCACCGCATTTGAAGTATGCGCCTTAAAAATATGTATGCCCGTGGCTACGCTCATTCCAACGCAACCCGCGCCGCAGCCAGCGCAAAAACCAGCCAACCCTGCCCCAAAAAAAGCTATCGAAAAGCCCACCCCGCCTTCCGACGGCAAAACTCCCAACTACTCTGCAAACTGGGCAAAAGTATGCAAAACCCTGCCAGTTCCAATACGCGCAATCTGCACCCGTTGCACCGTTGAAGACGATAACGGAACTCTAAAAATCTACTGCGGCGACGAAACTTCCCGCAAGCTAATAGACGGCAAAAAGACATTAATTCGCGAAGCGTTGGCAGATTACTTCAAAATATCCACTCCGCCAAACCTTGCCATAGAGGTGAGAGAGGCGTACAATAAGACAACAGAAAGCCCATCAACGCAACCAGACCCATCATGGCCAGCCCCACCCGAAGAATCAGCAGACGACTGGGCAAGCCTTGGTCAAGGTCAAGTAATGGTAAGCGACGAAGAATGGTAAACATGGAGAATTTTTAACATTGCTCCAAGCATCAACGAAAAAGGAGAATTTAACATTGCTCCCAACATAAACGAAAAAGGAGAATTAACATGCCAAAAGGATTCGGCGGCGGAATGCCAGGCGGAATGAACATGAACAGCCTAATGAAGCAAGCACAAAAAATGCAAAAGCAAATGGCAGAAATGCAAGAAGAACTAGCCAAAAAAGAGCTAGAAGTTTCCGCAGGTGGCGGAGCAGTAAAAGTAAAAGTAAACGGCGAAAAGCAACTACTATCCCTAACAATCTCCCCCGACGTAGTAGACCCCGACGACGTAGAGATGCTACAAGACCTAGTACTATCAGCAGTAAACGAAGCCCTACGCCAGATGGACGACGCAGTAAATTCCCAGATGTCCCAAATAACAGGCGGCATGAACCTACCTGGGATGTTTTAGGGATTAAGGTCAAGAGATTTAAGGTCAAAAGATTTTAAAGTCAAAAGATTTAAGACCTTGGGGGAAAGGAACTTGTGAACAAGTTCCTCTCCCCCAAACCCCCTCTCCTCAAAACTTTATTATTTGCGCCTTTAGATGAGTGGAAATTTGGTGAAGCTGTATAGCCACAAAAAAGCGGGGTTAGGGGGACTGTGTTCGTATTGGCGCGGGAAATATTCGCTTGCGCTTATTGCGCCGCTGTGAACGGCGTTCCTAACGGTCTTAAATCTGAACTATCTATTGCAGTGGGTAGTTTTTTTTATTACCTAGGAAACTGTTCATGGCTTCGTGACGTATTCGTTAGCTTGCCAATGCATGTCATCGGCGAAAAGCGGCTGTGCCGCCTTTTTTATATGCTAGGAAACTGCTATAAAATGGGAATAGGTGTCACTTGTAAGTATGTACACAAAAAAGCCCTCGGATATTCAACAGCAAGAGAACAGCAAGAGAAAAACAAGATTATATT
>WQVV01000069.1 GCA_009785665.1 Defluviitaleaceae bacterium | reverse complement strand
CATCGGCTTCCTTTTCGGAAAAGTCCTGTAGTATAAAGCTGTTGTTAGTTTTGGTAATGCTATCTTCGTCCAAGTCATAAACCCAAGGCTCTTTTACACAATCCCTAAGCAGACTAAGGAAACTTTTCTTGTTGGAAAGCAACTCCTTGTGTCTTTTGTCATGTGGATTGTCTTTAGAGTAAGCCAACAAAATCACCCCTTCAAGTGTAATTATATCGCATGTCGGCATGAGGGGCAAGAAAAAAGGCATTCCCGCCTGTAGGCACAAACGGGAACGCCTGCTACTAAATATAAGCTGTAATTACTTTTCAAAGCAAGTGGAGTACAATATAGACAATTAAGTTAAAAATGGTCTCAAACTTCGTCGGGAAACGGCTAAAAGCCGCCGATTTCCCGTCTCGCTTTCAATCGTTTTTAACGTAAATTGCTATAGTTTGGTTATTTTCCACTATTTAATATTGCATTTATTAGTGAGCTATAATTCCAACCAACCATAATATCGGCATTGTTTGATACTTTTGTTGGAACTTTTTCTTGTCCCCAAGGTTCTAATCCAATAATGTATTTGCCCTTTTTTACAGCAGTATCAATTTCAAAATCAATCCATTCACTATACGCAACATACATTCCAGCTAAGACAATTACAATAGAACAGGCATTGATTTGCACTTCAAGCAACTCTTTCATTGCTTTTTTTGTGACTTTTTCCCCAAGAGGCACAATAGGGTCTTCCTTTGGGTCAGAGTAATTTTTGTAATTCAGCTTACCCTCATTTTTGGCTTTATCTAGCCATTCTATAACTTTTTTGTAATGGTCGGTGTAGTCCCAGCCATGACTCACAAACAAATTGTAAGTTTTCATTGCAAATCTCCTTTAGGCATTATATTTTTTGGATGTTATCAATTATCTCTATTACTAATGCAACTAATTTCGTACATTCGGTTGTACTTTTAAGGGATTCCCAGTAATTTGCAAGATAAGGATATTCAGATTTATTTGCGTACATTTGGTCATATATTTTTGCTGTAGAGCCACCTGTTGAGGCGATAGGGACAATAAAATTGCCTAAGGCTTTAGCGGTTTCAAATTCTGTTATCATACCATTTGCATCAACAATTTCACCATTTTGCTCCTTATTTCCAAACATAAATACTGATATTCCTGCTTCACTAATCATATTTTTTCTGTAATCACCCCAAAGGCGTTCCCTTTTTTTTGGGTCTGATATGTTTTGTGGAAATGGTCGTAAACAAAGATGTTCATTAACGTGCTTATATTTTGTAGACATTATTTCCTCTAACGCACCGTTTATAACAGAAGAACCTATCCCTAATCCAAAGCCAGAAACTATCCTTAAATTTTTACCAACTATCATTTTGGATAGAGAATATGCAAATGAATCAATTGAACTAACAGTCCAACCTTCCGTAGGTTGTGAACAACTTCCAGATATAAAAACACTTTTAGCCAAATGCTTTTTTTCAATGTCAAGAAGCATGGAAGTTATTTCACTATAATCATCTATCTCTACGACAAGGATACCATACCTTCGCAAATCTTCAATTCTTAACTTCTGCCTTATGACTTCATAATCGTATTTTGATTTATCATCATAATCGGATATTACAATCTTCTTCATAAGGCAATAGTGCTGCCTTGAAGATTCGCCTAACAACCCTCGAATTTGACTTAAAACATAGTTTAAGTTAGGGTCTGTAAAACTGAAGCCAATAAACAGAAAGGTTTTAGTAATTAAATCACCTTGCAAGGCAGTTCTAAAAAGAGGTCTGGATAATTGATACATTTCATAATCATCTTTTGTTATAACGGCTGTTTTCGGGGAGCGAACATCTCCGTGCATTTTATAAACAACCGCGTCCCTGTCATAAATATTTATAGCGAGACTTTCTTGGTCAATCTTTATATCTGCTTTTCGATTATTGGCTTTTAACGAATTTTCAATCAGTTCATCATAATTGGTCGTCCAGTATGTAGATATTGGCAAACGAGTTATGATTTTAACATTTTCATTTTCAGATACCTCTTGTGTAAATTCGTTAAGTATGCGTTGCTCTACAGCGTTCCTATTTCTTTTTTCATTAACATGGTATTGAGCTATGGAAATTAAGTCATACTCTTTATCTATATCCAAGTTAATATCATCAGCAAGAGGTCTGACCAACTCTTTCCAATCAACATAACCAGATGACCGTGATAGTCCCGCACCTGCAAATACAGCCGCATAACCATCTGAAACAGCTTTTGAATATTCTCTCTTAAACTCCTGTACTGTTGCCATAAAAACCGCCTTTAGTAAAATTGTGCAAACAACCATCTGCAACCATATACTATCAAATATTTATGTGAATTTCAAGTGCATGACCATTAGACCCAATTGATTTAGCCCTTGCCGCCCAGATTGTCGGCATACTAAAACGCTTTAACCGAATCTAACGGCAACTAACGGACTCTAACTGAAATTTTCCCCTACCAATCAAATTGCAGAACCCAGTAAAATAGCGGATTTCTGCAAAACTACCCTTGAAACGCTATCGTTTTTCAAGAAACCCTAGCCCCTTTTCGAGAATCGAATAAAACCAACAAAAACGGGTAATCCACGGAGTTTCACGCCGACGGTTTGCCGACTGACATGTCATAGAAAAGATATTTAGTCGCTCAATGTCTATCCAATAAAAACAATGACACCATCATCACAAATTATTTCTCTAAGTGCATCCACCAAATGGTCAATTCTTGATACCATAAATACAACTGCTTCAACAGGATAGTTTTCAGAAATCCAAGGCTTGATTTTTTCCAACTCATCCAAAATAAATGGCAAATCATCTCTTGTTATATCAATGCCGCTTTGGAAGCAAGCAATCCATTTTAACTCAAGCTCATTAATTACGGGTATCCAGTATTCACAAAAAAAATTTTCGGTAGCAAGTGGAATGTATGGCGAGTCCATAGCTATGTCTTTAGGATTTATTATTATAGCTGCTACGGACATTCAATCCCTCCTTGATAACTGTGAAACGACCTTTCTTGTCGCCCGTGTTGATGTCATAATAACACAAACTAACTGAAACCAATTGCAACTACTTGGCACTTTTGCTTCTTTCGCTAATTTTGAAGAAGGCTGTAAAATAGCGGGTTTATGCCAAACGGCTAAGCCAATCCTTACCGTTTTTCAAGACACGTCGGTTGTTTCTTCAATTAAATAACCAAGCCACTGGCAAGTTTTCAAGTCTACCTTGCCATTGGCTTGGAATGGAATGTTTTCTTCCTCTAGTAAAGCTTTGCGGATTTCGCTGTACGCGCCGCCTGTTACTGCGCCATCGGCCATAACAACGCGTTGCCATGGTAGGTCTTCTGGGCAATTGCGCATGGCCCAGCCAACCTCTCTTGCGCCGCGAGGTTTTCCTAGCATTTGAGCTATTTGGCCGTATGTTGCTACGTTTCCTTTTGGGATTCTGGCTACTATGTCGTAGACGTTTTTTGCGAAATTATTGCTCATACTTTTTCCGCCCTAAACATTGGGAAAAGTATCATCTGTCATTTCGGTGAAAACGCATACGCGATTTCTGCCTGTTCCTTTTGCGTAATACAATGCCTTGTCTGCGTCGGAGACGAAGTTTTCCAAGGTGTAGTCGGCACCGCGTTTTGGTACGTTGCAGTTTATGCCTATGCTTACGGTTATGCTGGTTGTTGTTGATGGGTCTATTACGAAGGCGTGGGCTTCTACTGTTTCGCGGATTCTTTCGGCTACTAGCTTCGCGCCTTCCATGGTGGTGTCTGGTAGGATTATTGCAAATTCCTCGCCGCCCCAACGGGCCGCCTTGTCAATTGCACGGGCTAGGCTGCCTTTGATTATTTGGGCAGTTTCCTTTAGCACCATGTCGCCTTGCAAATGGCCGTGGGTGTCGTTATACGTTTTAAAATGGTCGATGTCTAACATTATGAAACTTATGGTTGTTTGCTGACGCATAGAGCGTTGCCATTCTTGTTCTAATTGGGTGTAGAAGTAGCGGCGATTGCCTATGCCTGTAAGTGCGTCTGTTATGCTGATATTGTGGATTAGGCGCATCTGATTGATAATTTGTATTTGGCTTTTTACACGAAGTTTTACCACGGACGCGCTAAACGGTTTGCTAATGTAATCTGCCGCGCCCAGCACAAAACCCATCTCTTCGTCTTGGGCGTTGTTTAGCCCTGTTACAAAGATTACGGGAATGTCGCGGGTTGCCTCATCTTTTTTTAAGGTGGCAATTACTTCAAAGCCGTTCATCGCTGGCATTATTATGTCCAGCAGAATTAAATCTGGCATGAGTTCGCGGGCGGCTTCTATACAGCCCTGCCCGTCTTTTTCTACATACACTGTGTAATCCTGCTTTAGAATATGCGACAGTGCTGTTATATTCATTGCCTCATCGTCTACTACCAAGATGCTGTTTTTTACCTTTTCCATTCTTATATCAGCCTCCAAACTTCTTTTAATCGTTCAATCGTCTGCATTGCAGGTTTGAAATCGTATGATTCTATTTGGCGCGCTAGTTCGTCTGCGCCTGGTACGGCCTTTATTTCGTTCAAAAGGTCTAGGCTTTCGGGGTTTCTGCTTTTTATTAGTGGCTCTAGCTTTACGAACAACGCACGTACTTTTGCAGGGTCGTTTATGGTTTTAGGTTGTTCTTCTTTGTTGCCTATGAATTGCGCCAGTTCGGATAATACGGCGATTAGTTCCTTTTGTAAAGTTGTTAGATGTTCCAGTGGAACTTCGGCGTTATCGCGTAGCAGGTCTTCAATTTGTGCCGAAATATCTTGCAGGTCTTGCTTGCCTATTAGCCCAGCGGAACTTTTTAAAGTATGCACCAGCCTGTGCGCTAACACGATTTGACCGCTTTCTAAGCTTTCGACGATTTCATCGTACTTGTTGATGTTCTCGCGCACGAAACTTTCTTTTAGCTTTTGAATTAGCTGATATTCGTCATCGTTTTTATTTTCCAACAGGGATTCTGTGCTGTCTTCTTCCGCAGTACAGCTTATTGTGTCTAGGTATTTGGCTAAACACCGCCATAACTCCTGTGAAGTGAATGGTTTGCCTATGCAATCGACCATGCCGTATTGTTTATAGGCTTCGCGGTCTGTTGCCATTACATTTGCGGTTAGGGCTACTATGGGCGTGGTGCAACCCATTGCTAGTATTTTGCTTGCTGCGTCTATGCCGTCCATTGTGGGCATGTGAATATCCATCAAAATTAGGTCGTAGGGTTTGTTGTTACCTTTATTTTTCATGCGTTCGCGGATTTTGTCAACACCTATTTGTCCGTTTTCCGCTATTTCTGTTTCTAACCCTACTCGCGAAAGATGTTCGGTTATTACCATTTGGTTCATATTGTTATCTTCGCATACTAGAATTTCGCCCGTGAACGTGGGCTTGCACATGTCACGTAGATTTGATTTATCGAAGTGTTGCTCCAATGATGAGGCTATTGTACTAAATGTTAGTTCAAAACTAAAGATGCTACCCTTGCCAAGTTCACTTTCTATTTTTAACTCGCCACCCATTTTTTCTATTAATCTTGTCACAATGGGCAGACCTAGCCCAGTTCCGCCGAATTTCCGTGTGATGCTAACATCAGCCTGCATGAATGGTTCTGTTGCGCGGGCTATTTGTTCTGGAGTCATGCCTATGCCCGTATCTTGAATCGAGCAACGAATCGTCTGTGTAGATTCAGTAGTTTCCGTTATTATGGCACTAACTCTTATGATTCCTTCTGACGTGAACTTTACGGCATTCGTAAGCAGATTTATAAACACCTGCCGCAAGCGGAATGCATCACCAACAAGCACTTCGTTAGCAGGGCTGGGTTCGGCATAGAAATGCAGTTTAATGCCCTTTTCAACGGCCTTCACATGTGTAATAGATTTGCAATTATCAAAAACATCTGACAACCTAAACGGCGAATGTTCCAACTCCAACTTGCCCGATTCAATTTTGGAAACGTCCAAAATATCATTGATAATTTGCAAAAGCCAATTGGAACTTTCGGTGATTCGTACAAGATACGAACGCACTTTCATTGACATTTCCTGCTCTAGCGCGAGTTCCGAGAAGCCGACGATACTGTTCATAGGAGTACGAATTTCATGACTCATGTTGGCGATAAACGCGGTTTTCGCCTTGGACGCATGAATAATTTCCTCTTCAAGTTCCTTACGATGCGTGATGTCACGCGCAATTCCCATCAAGCCCTTAACTTCGCCATCTACAAGCATTGGGACTTTTATTGATTCAAAAATGCGTTGCTCGCCTGTTGGTGTAATCAAGGTATCTTCAACGCGGTATACTTTGTGTTCTGACATAACTTTGGTGTCTACTTTTCGCCAGTCAGACATAATTTCCTTTGGTAAGTTAGCGAACTCATGCTCTGTCTTGCCTAGAATTTCCTCGCGGGTAAGACCAAATAACTCAATAAAATGTTTGTTGATGCGAGTATGCTTAAACTCTAAATCCTTACAGAAAAGCACGTCGGGAATTAAATCAAAAATCGCGTTAAGTGTCGCTGTTTCTTCTTCTAATGATTGCGTGCGTTCGGCAACAAGCTGCGAAAGCTGTTTTCTTTCATGCATTGTTCTAATGTACAGCAACAGCATCGTCATACAGATTAACACAATAACCACAATAACTAAAGTCATTTGCCATTGTAGAGCTTGTGCGTCTGACTGCAATTGCATTTCCATGATGCGTGCGTTGTAATCAAAAGTGCGAGTAGTCCAGTAATCCGAGATAAAGTCAATAGGAACAAGCGTCAACGCCTTGTTTAAGATGGACAGCAAAGCTTCCTCATTTGAGCATAGCGCGAAACTTACGTTATATGTTTCTTCAAAAAGAATGTTCACCCTAAAACCCATGCGTTCATAATAGTTAATCGTGCTTAAAATGCTGGCGTGGCTGGAAAATATCAAGTCGATTTCGTTATTATCCAGCGCGTCCAGCATTGCTGGCATTGTTGTGAAATCCTTGTTCACATTCATATAATTGCCAAACCATGATGTAAAAATTTGTTCATATGTGGTGTTTCTAATCAGTCCAACGCGATTATACAGCACTTCGCCCATTACAATACTTGGGAAATCTGAATGGGAAATTAACGCATAATTATCTGTGAAAATTGGCGTTGACCACAGAAAATCCCGATTATCAACGTAATGCGAGTGAACCGTACCCACCGCCAAAGAAATTTCCCCAGCATAAAGCATATCGTCCAAGCTAAGGCTTGGCGAAGCATCATGCACAATATGAAATTCCATACCCGTCAAAATTTCCAATTGCCGCAAAATATCAATTCCCAGCCCTTGAAACATTTGCTCATGGTCATTAAAAAAGCTTACGGGATAACCGTAACTATGCGCACCTATATGTATTACAGGGTTGCTTCTAACAAAATCAAGTTCTGCGGGTGAAAGCATTTGCAAAAATCTGTTGCGATTAAATTCCTCCGCGCCACGCGCATAAATCCCACCAAGAATTGCCATTCCGCCATTGTCCATAGCAAGCTGAACTACGTCAACAATAGGAAATAATTCCTCGTTTTGCGCAGAAAATGATGCCGTTCGTATTACAAATGGGTATAGCTGATTAGTTACAAACATGGGGTTTGAATCTGTAATCTGTATTGTTTGCGCAAGGTCGCCTATAAATGCATCAACTTCGCCATTTAGTAATAATTCCGCTATCTCGTCAAATGTTTCTGCATAAAGCCCGTAAAAATCAATCGCATTTGTGTCGTACAAAACCTGTCTTGTCACCGTTCCCGCAAGAAATACAAAGCGTGGTGTTTCAATTTCCGTAAGCGGCTCGGATTCTTCCAAACGTACTGTCATTAACTGGCGGCTTACTATTGGCGAGGTCATTCTGTAAATTAACTCGCGCTCTGGCAGTCGCGTTAGTTGCCCCGTAAAGTGAATGCTTCCATCTTCAAGCCCGTCAAATATTTCGGGCAATTCAAAAATATATGGCACAAATGGTATACCAAACAAACCCGAAAGCCAGTCCGTCATATGCCGCGCAAAACCCAGCACTTCGCCGTCCACTATAAATGCTTCCGCGTTGCTTGTCATGCCATATATAAAATAATCATGCTGTAACAATATATTCTCAATTGCTAAAATTTGCTCGTTAGTTATTTCTGGTATGTCCCTAAATGTTTCAAACGATATTGTTGTGGCAAGTGCGTATTCTTTCTCATGCACAAAATTACAAAATAATAACACAAATACCGCCACAACAAAGAATTTCCGCGACCCAATACCCAACACCTCTCACCCCCATCTAAGATAATACCACAGATGCGCAAGAATGCATATACAAAAAAAAGGAACTGCCGCCAGTTCCTTTTTTGTATATGCATTCTTAATTCGCGTTTGCCAACATTAGGCGTAGGCGGTTTTCTTGGTTGATTACGCTTGCGCCTGGGTCGTAGTCAATTGTTACTATGTTCGCGCTGGGGAAGTTATCTTTAATTTTGCGGCTCATGCCCTTTGCTACTATGTGGTTTGGTAGGCAACCGAAGGGTTGTACAGCTACTATGTTGTTTATTCCTATGTGGATAAGTTCTAGCATTTCGGCTGTAAGAAGCCAGCCTTCGCCCATTTTTACACCGAAATCTAAGTAGCCTTTGCACATGTTCATAGTGTGGATAAATTCAGTGGGGGCATCAAAGACACCACTGTTTTTGATTATGGTGATTAGCTCGCGTTGTTTTTTTTCAAAATAGTTCATTATTGTGCGTAGGATTATCCTGCGCTTTAGCGAACCGCCGTATAGTTTACATTCGTGAATCATGCTGTGCAGCCTGTACATAGCAAATTCCAACATGCCCGAATTGATTACTTCCGCGCCTTGGTCAACTAGATACTGCTCAAGACCGTTGTTTCCAAGCGGGGAATATTTAATGTAAATTTCGCCAACAATACCGACCTTCATTTTTGTGCGGCTTGTGTCGCGTTGGATTGCTGCGAAATCTGCCAGAATGGCTTTGCAATTCGCTTTTGTTTGCGTAAATTTCGCGCCGCGCATTTGTTCCAGAAGTTTCGCAACCCAAGTATCTACTACTTTTTGCGAGCTTCCGCGTTCCAATTCATATGGAATGCACTGGTTGTGAAGTCGCATAAGAATATCGCCATACATAAGGCTGAACACAATTTTAACAAGCGTCCGTTTGCGCAAATAAACACCACCCGCGCCAGTGGGTGCAGAAATATTAAACGAGGCAACAGGAACATGCCCAAAACCATTCTTGTGAAGGGCTTTGCGAAGCAGGCTCAAGTAATTGGACGCACGACACCCACCACCCGTTTGCGTAAGAAACACAGCGACTTTATCAAGGTCATACTTCCCGCTTTTAAGCGCGTCAATAAACTGCCCAATGATTAACAACGCGGGATAGCATGTGTCATTGTGAACATTCCGCAAGCCTTCTTCGGCTATTTCTTTGTGGTTTGTTCGTAGCAATTCGGTTTTGTAGCCCTCTTGCCGTATTATTCCTTCGATTAGCTCAAAGTGAATTGGTAGCATCATTGGTACGAGTAATGTATGTGTTTCTTTCATTTCGGGCGTGAAATTTACTATGGGTAATTTGTGGCTTTCGTTTGCCATTAACTTTCGCTCCTTACTAACACCTTGGGTTGTTCTTTTTTGTTGGAACGGCTGGAAGTTACATGCATTACCGCTTCTAGGCTTCTTAGACGAATTTTCGCGGCGGCAAGATTTTTTATCTCGTCGATTTTTATTTGCGTGTAAAGTTTGCCAGAGTTGCGAAGGATTTCGCTAACTTCATCGGTGGTAATCGCGTCAATTCCGCAACCGAATGACACTAGCTGAACCATCTCCATATTAGGATTCATCGTGACGAACTTCGCGGCGTTGTACAGCCGTGCATGGTAAGTCCACTGATTAAGAACGCCCAAATTTTGCTTGGGAACAAGATGACTAACCGCGTCCTCTGTAAGCACAACGAATCCCATGGAGCATAGAAGCTTGTCTATTCCGTGATTAATTTCGGGGT
Organism: Defluviitaleaceae bacterium; assembly: GCA_009785665.1. Lineage (GTDB taxonomy): Bacteria > Bacillota > Clostridia > Lachnospirales > WQUN01 > WQVC01. Next base: position 3,158 of record WQVV01000069.1, on the reverse strand, counting down.
CTATGTGGTACGGACGACAGCCTAGCACAATTACGGGCAGATTGTTTGTTTTCGCGTAGTATAGGGCGTGTTGTCCTTGTTCGGCTACGTGGCGGCTGTATGCTTCGTATGCTTCGTATGCCCTGTCTGTGGCGGTTTTTATTTCTTTCATTCGTAGGGCGGGTAGCACGCCTTTTAGTGCGTCTGCTATTCGCTCTATGAATTTCTTTTTATTTTGAAATCCGATATGCAGATGTATATATTTTATTTTGTTCAAGCCCGCGATATTCGCGGCAAGAACTTCTGGATAATACGCAACTACTGGGCAGTTATAGCAGTTGTCGGAAATTCCTTCATCTATGTTGTAGGTCATGCAGGGGTAGAAAATCGCGTCAACGCCCTTTTCTAGCAATGATTCAATATGCCCATGCCCCATTTTCGCGGGATAGCAGATTGTATCGGAAGAAATTGTGTGTTGCCCCTTCATGTACAATTCACGCGTTGAAGGCTCGCTTAAAACCACATCACAACCCAAACTAGAAAAGAATGTTGACCAAAACGGAATAGTTTCATACATATTCATTACAAGCGGCAGACCGACTTTAAGCCGCCCTGTGCCGTATGTAGGGAAGTTTAGAACATAATCATATTTGTATGCTACTAGATTCGGATGTTCGGTGTTTTGCTTGCCGCCTGCGCCGCGTTCGCATTTATTGCCCGAAATAAAACGACCGCCGTCTGCAAAGGTATTGATTGTCAAGCAGCATTTATTCGCGCAAGCATTACAAATGGTTGCCTTTGACTTGTGCGTAAAGGCTTCAAGATTTTCGGGCGAGATTAAATTTGATTTATCAGATGCATTGTGTTTTGCGTAAAGTGCCGCGCCGTACCCGCCCATTAATTCCGAAATGGGAAGGCGGATTACATCGCGCCCAAGCTCCGTTTCAAAGCAACGCAAAACAGCGTCATTCAAAAATGTTCCGCCCTGTACTACAATATTTTTTCCAAGTTCGTCTGCATTGCGCACGCGAATTACCTTGTAAAGGGCGTTTTTGACAACGCTTAATGCAAGCCCCGCGGAAATATCTTCAATGGTAGCCCCGTCCTTCTGCGCTTGCTTAAATGATGAGTTCATGAAAACTGTGCAACGCGAACCCAAGTCAACTGGATTTTTCGACTGCATAGCAATGGCGGAGAACTCGCTAACCGAATACCCCAAGGAAGTAGCGAAAGTTTCCACAAACGAGCCGCACCCCGACGAGCAAGCTTCATTTAAAACAACAGAATCAACCATGCCATCTTTGATATGGAAGCATTTAATATCCTGCCCACCAATGTCAATTATAAAGTCAACTTTCTCATTAAAATGCCGCGCCGCCGTGTAATGCGCAATTGTTTCCACAATACCAAAATCAAGCCCAAATGCCGCGTGAATTAATTCCTCCCCATATCCCGTAACAGCCCCCGCCGAAATATGTACCCGGCTGCCGCAAAGCCTGTAAATTTCTTGAATTTGTTCGCGAATAATTGGTAATGGATTTCCGCCATTTGGCGAGTAATGCCTGTACAAAATGCTGTCGTCTTCGCCAATTAGCACAACTTTTGTGGTGGTAGAACCAGCATCAATACCCAGAAACGCCGCGCCTGTATAAGAAGCAATATCCGTTTCCGCAACGGTAACAGATGCATGACGATTACGGAAGTTTTCAAAATCGTTTTGGTTGGCAAAAAGCGGTTGCCCAACTGCTTTTATGGCTTCTGCTTCCTGCGTGCGCGAAAGTTTTTCTACTAGGTCTGCGAAGGAAACTGTTGCATCATTGGGAAGTTGCTGGGCTTTAAACGCACTACCCAACGCCATAAAATATGGCCCTAGCTCTGGGAATACTGCTGTTTCTTCGGTAAGTTCCAGCGTTTCAATAAATCTACTTTGAAGCCCTTTGAAAAATGCCAAAGGCCCGCCCAAAAACAAAACATTTCCTTTAATTGCTCGCCCTTGCGCAAGCCCACCGATGGTTTGGTCAACCACCGCTTGGAATATACTTGCGGCAATATCTTCTTTTTTCGCGCCTTGGTTAAGCAGTGATTGAATATCGCTTTTCGCAAACACACCGCAACGTGACGCAATTGGGTAGATTCGTTTATGCCCTGGGTAAAGCTCGTCTAATTCGTCAACGGTTACGTTCATTAATGTCGCCATTTGGTCTATGAACGCGCCTGTTCCGCCTGCACATGAGCCGTTCATGCGTTCCTCAAGCGTACCGCGTAGGAAGATAATTTTTGCATCTTCGCCGCCCAGCTCAATTACCACGTCTGTTTCGGGCAGTTCCTTATTCACAGCACCTGCCGCCGCGAAAACTTCCTGCACGAAACTAAGCTCGGCAATATCCGCAACCCCCAGCCCCGCAGAACCCGTTACCGACACTTTTAACATTTGCCCATCCAAAATATGCGCCAACGATTTAATATGCTCCGCCGTCACCTCCCGCACTCGCGATAAATGACGCTGATAACTTTTTTCGATAATCTTTCCATTGCTGTCTAACACAACGGTTTTCATGGTGGTAGAACCCACATCAATACCTATTGCATAGCTCATGCTTTTTCACCTCTGCTTGAGTCATGCTTACATTGTATAAGAAATCTAATTTTTAGGCAAGGAATCTAAGAACATGACAGAAATTACATTTTGCTATAGTGAATGGTATTTATGGTTTTTCTGCGTAAACATGCACAAACCGATACAGCAAATTAAATCGCAATGGCATGATTTTTGCAAGAAGTTTGTCAATGATAAATGCAGCTTTCATTAATAAGTTATACGGATTTTTGAATAATCGCACAGAAATCACACCCGCTGGAACATAAAACAATTGCGAAAATGTAAACCGTGTTTTGAAATGCTTTTTTAGCAGGGAAATTTCGTGATTTTCTAGGGGTTTTTCGTCGATAGTTCGGGCTTGGGGTGTTCGCTTTCTTACGATTCTTCCAATGGGGTTGCTTCCCATTGGTTCTATGAAGAAGCAGAAGCCATCTTTTTTTAAAACCCTCTTGATTTCCTGTACGGCTTTATCGAAATCCAAGTGATGCAGTATTCCCGCACCAAACACAACATCAAAGGATTCATCTTCAAATTCAAGTTTGTTAGCGTCCATAACCATAAAATTAAAATTGGGAAGCTG
>WQVV01000068.1 GCA_009785665.1 Defluviitaleaceae bacterium | reverse complement strand
CGGAACACCCGCTTTTAGCGCGCCTGTTGGGTCTAGGAATTTCGCGCCGTCTTCGGTTAGAAGCCCTGCATTTTCGCCAGCCATTCGTATTTGCGGAAAAATTTCTTCTATGTTGAAGTTGAATCCGCTGGATGCGTCGCGGAATTTCTCGCACATCAACGCGTTGTAACGTCCGTTTTCTATTGGGAACATTCCAGATGCGTCGCCTATGCCCAGCACTTTTTCGCCTGTTAATTTCCAATGCACATAACCCGCTAAGGTTGTCATGAAGGAAATTTCCTTTACATGCGGTTCGTTGTTTAAAATCGCCTGATGCAAATGCGCAATACTCCAACGTTGCGGAATATTTAAATCAAATAGCGTGGTCAGTTCGGCGGCGGCTTGCTCTGTTGTTGTGTTGCGCCATGTGCGAAATGGCACCAGCAACGCGTCTTTGTTATCAAATGCCAAGTATCCATGCATCATTGCAGATACGCCTATCGCGCCAACATTAGTTAGTTCCATGCCGTGTTTTTCTTCAAACTCTTTCGCAAGTTCTCTAAAACTTGCACGCACGCCATTCCAAACATCATCTAAATGATATGTCCAAAAACCGTTTTCATAACGATTCTCCCAATTGAATGCTCCCGATGCTATGGGCATAAAGTCTTCGCCAATCAGCACCGATTTTATTCGCGTCGAACCTAATTCAATTCCTAGAAATAATTTTCCTAGCTTCATACAGCACCTTCCTGTTCGTTTTAATCATTTTGTAATTATGCAATAAATTTGACAAAAAAACAATTTCATTCACGCGGGTAATGTAGTACAATTACCCAAATTAGAATTGTGCTATAGTCGGAGGGAACGCCTTGGATACAAAAAAAATAATTTTGATTATTGATGATGACCCGTTGGTTCTTAGCGCGTTATCTAATATACTTTCGTCCGAATATCATGTAAAAGCCGCTCGCGACGGCAAAACGGGTTTGGTACTTGCAAGCAAATACCAAGTTGACTTGATAATTCTTGACGTGGTTATGAAAGACATGTCTGGCTACGAAGTATTGGAAAAATTAAAAGATACGCCGCAAACAAAGAACATACCCGTGATTTTCATAACAGGGCGCGAAGGCAGCAGCGAGGAAGTTAAAGCCTTGTCCAGCGGCGCAGTGGATTATTTGCGTAAGCCAATTATCCCCGAAATCGTAAATTTGCGCGTGGGCATTCATATTCAATTAATCTCCCAAATGCAAATAATCGAACGCTTTAGCCTAACCGACGGTCTAACAGGCGTAAATAATCGCCGCTGTTTCGACCAGCAGCTAGACGCGGAATGGCATCGTGCCGCAAGAAACGGTTCGTGGCTAGGGTTGCTTATGCTGGACATAGACCGCTTCAAGGCGTTCAACGATAACCACGGCCATCTAAATGGCGACCTAGCATTAAAAACAATGGCAAACACCCTAATAAACACGATTCAACGTGGTACAGATTATGTATTCCGTTGGGGCGGCGAAGAATTTGCAATTCTACTACCCGACACCGCTATAGACGGCGTAGTAAATGTAGCAGAAAAAATTCGCAAAAACGTAGCCGATACCCCAATAGTACTAGGCAACGAAAACGTAAACATAACAATTTCCGCAGGCGCGGCATCAATAATCCCAGAGCCTGCAACCTTCCCCCAAGCCGCCGAAGAATTTTGCGAAAGCCTAGATAAGGCATTGTACAAGGCAAAACGCAACGGCCGCAATCGCGTTGAAATCGCGGATTAAGCACCCGTTGACTTGCAAGTTTTTTAGAACTATAATAAAAAAGCGGCACAGCCGCATTTCGCCGACGACCTGCATTGGAACGCTAACACATACGTCTCAAAGCCATAAGCAGCCTCCAAGGCAATAAAAAACGACTCTCGCTGGAATCGGAGTCGGTTCATGCGCTTTATAGGTTATTTATTACGTTCTGAACCGTCCCTACCATCAATAGGGGCGGTTCTTCCTTTGAAACGAGATATAATCTGTTTCGTGAGCGAAGTAACGACCACCATAACGATGGAACGTACAACAATCTCAACTAAGGAAAGAGCGAAATCACTCATGCATTTCACCTCCTTTCGTGTTGCACAAGATGAAAGGGATTACATGCACGAACCGACCCCCTGCGAAAGTCGTAACGGCAGTATATACTATATTACGACAAAAGTATATGTTTTGTATTAAACGCGCAATCGCTCCATAACAGGGCGTAGTGCGCGGTAAATCAAAAACCCAATTGCTACAACAAGGGTTGCTTTCAGCAGATTAAACGGAATAATTGCAAAAATAATCAGCGTGAATTTACTTGTGACATTGCTGTTTACAGCGTGGGCTATTGCAATAATCGTTTCCATTGGAATGAAAAATCGGTCGAAAAGCGGCAGTAGCACGAAGTAATTCATGAAGACTGCGGCTATTACGGTGCATAGGATTCCAAGCACACCACCAAGCAGATAACCCAAGCTGTCGCGGCGTTTTTGAAAGACAATACCGATTGGCACTACCAAAGCTGAACCCATTACAAAATTCCCCAAATTACCAATCCCAGCCGTGGTAGTTCCAAACAAAATAGGGTCAATCAAATTTTTTATAAGCACGATAAGCAAACCCGTTAGCGGCCCTGTTGTGATTGCGCCTACAATTGCAGGAACATCACTTATATCCAAATCCAAAAAACTCGGAAAAATTGGCAGTGTAATGTTTAACTGCTTGAGTATTACGCTAATTGAGCCAAGCAAAGAAGCCCGTACCATTACTTTTACCGACCTTTTTTCAAACATAAATTATCGCCTCTCTATTAAACGTCTTGCATAACCCAGCAATCTTACAACAATGCGGCAAGTTTGGAAAGAAGTTTTTCATGCAAATTCTATTAACTGTGTCGTATGACGGCACAAATTACGCAGGTTGGCAAAGGCAAGAGAATGCAATTGCCGTTCAAGAAAAAGTGGAAGACGCGCTTTCGGAATTACTAGCGCGTCCTATTGTGGTACGTGCCGCAAGTCGCACAGATGCGGGCGTTCACGCACTAGGGCAACGCGCCGTTTTCAGCGCACCCGATTTACGCGTACCATTGGATAAACTGCCAAAGGTGTTGTGCGGGCTTCTTCCAAATGATATTTCCATAACAGCGGCAGAAGCCGTTCCAGAAGATTTTAACCCGCGCTTCAACGCGAAAGAAAAAACATACACATACAGCATATTCAACGCCCCCTACCCAAACCCGCTACTAGCAAGACAAAGTGCGTTCGTACCCGAAAAGCTAGACATGTTCGCAATGCAAGAAGCCGCGAAGTCATTCATTGGAAAACATGACTTCGCGGCTTTTTGTGCAACAGGCAGTAGCGCGAAAACCACCACCCGTGAAATTATGGCTTGCGATGTAATCCGCAATACCGCGTACACGCCTTCATTGATACAACCCAAAGACAATTCTAATTTGCAGCATCACGGACTAATCGCCCTAACCATCACAGGCAACGCATTTCTATACAACATGGTGCGAATAATCGCAGGAACAATCCTATACACAGGGCTAGGCAAAATCCCTCCTGATGCTATCCCCGACATAATAGCATCAAAAGACCGCACTAAAGCGGGAAAAACCATGCCGCCGCAAGGTCTTGTGCTGATGGAGGTTTGTTATGCACCCAAGCATTTTAATACCATGCTTGGGTAAATTCGCGGTCAAGCCCTCTTTTGTCCCGTGCGCAGTCCTCTACACGTTTAGTTGCTTTGTACGCATATGCCGGGCTAGAATCTTCCGCAATTCTAGTAACGGTGGCTTTATTTTCCGCAATCACAAAAGTGATTTCGCCCCATTCGCCTTTACCTTCTGGCTGATAGAGATAAACGATACATTCATCGTTGAACAATTTTAACTTTAATTTATTCACCTTACACCCTCCTTTAGATTTAACTCGTCAATGTACTTCTTGTAGTTGTAGCGTAGCTCGGCGGTTGCGTGGGCATCGTCGTAGCATACACCTTGTTTGTTCATTAAATCATACTCAAGGATTTCATGCTTTAAAAAAACAATGTCCATCTCCCTAATATGCTTACCACCAATACATAAGCGTTGCCATGATTGCGCTTGGTCGTAGTCGGGGTCGAATCGTCTTGGTTGCCTCCCGCCTAAGTCATACGCATTGAAGAAAATGTGTTGCCTAACATTTTCTACATCAGCAACACTAATTCCCGTGTTTTGAGAAATCTTTGTTGCATCACTTTTTCTATTGCGAACTGACTCATAAAACTGTTCTGCAAATTTTTCCATTCGAGGGAAATCATTGCGTGGTATCGCGCCTGAAGCCCCTACAACTGTATCTTGGATACTCATTTAAACGTCACAATTGTAACCCCGTCTTCGCCTTCGCCGTACTTGCCTAGGCGGAACTCTTTTACATTGGGCTGGCGTTTTAGCATGTTGTGAATGGCGTTTCTTAATGCGCCAGTGCCTTTGCCGTGGATTAGGGTGATTGTGGAAAGGCTTGCTAGAAAGGCTTCGTCCAGATAAGTTTCGGCTTGGCTGGTGGCTTCTTCTGGCATTAGACCGCGCAAATCAATTTCTGGGGAAATGTGCAAAGACTTGGCAGAACTTGATTTCTGCCTTTTTTGAATGAATTTCGCGGCCTTTTCGGCGGGGTCAATTTCGTCTAGTGAAATGTCGGAGATGTGTACTTTAATTTTCATAATGCCCGCTTGAATTTGCGTTTCGCCGCTGGAATCTGGCGGGGAAATGACTGTGCCGTTTTGGCTCATAGAATGAATAAACACCCTATCGCCGCGCCGAAGGTTTTCTGGTGGTTTGCGAGTTGGCTTTTCTGATAACGGCGCGATTGCTGATTCCAGCGCGGATAGCCCCTCGCGTGCTACGCGGCGGGCTTCTTCCAATTCGCGTTGCCCCGCGCCTTCTAGCTGCTTTCGCATTTCGGCTACTAAAGTTTCGGCTTCTTTTCGGGCTTCTTGTACTATTTGAAATGCTTCTTCGCGGGATTGTTGAAGCATTTTTTCTTTTTGGGTGCGTAGTTTTTCTTCTTGCTTTGCTGCGTCTTCGCGTAATTTTTCTGCTTCTCGGCGATACACTGCGGCGCGGTCTTGTTCGATTAGAACTTGCTTTTTACTTGCTTCAAGGTCGGTGATTACGTCCTCGAAGCGAATATCTTTTTGCGATAGCAAGGCGCGGGCATCATTGATAATATTGTCGGCAAGCCCTAGGCGTTTTGCTATGGCAAAAGCATTACTCTTGCCTGGGATTCCGATTAACAGGCGATACGTTGGGCGAAGAGTTTCTACATCAAATTCGCAACTTGCGTTTTCTACGCCTTCTGTTGATAGGGCGTGTAGCTTTAACTCGCTGTAGTGGGTTGTTACCACCGTGCGAATTTTCCGCGCATGTAAATGCGACAACAACGCGATTGCCAACGCCGCGCCTTCGGTTGGGTCTGTTCCCGCGCCTAGTTCGTCTAGCAGAACCAACGCATTATTGCTCAAGTTTTCCAAAATTTTCACAATGTTGCTCATATGCGACGAGAACGTACTCAAACTTTGCTCAATGCTCTGTTCGTCCCCAATGTCTGCGAAAACATCATCAAACACTGCCAACTCTGAATTATCAAACGCAGGAATATGCATTCCCGCCTGTCCCATGCATGTGAACAGCCCTACTGTTTTCAGCGTGACAGTTTTTCCGCCAGTGTTTGGGCCTGTGATTAACAGCATTGAAAATTCTCCGCCAAGGTAAATATCCGTTGGCACAACGGAATCTTTGCTCAACAGCGGGTGTCGCCCTTTGCGAATATTGATATATCCGCGATTGTTAAAGGCAGGTTCACTCGCTCGCATTGCAAGCGATAATTCGCCCTTCGCAAAAACAAAATCCAGATGCGTGATTAACGTGATATTCGCGTCCAAAAATTCCGAACTTTCCCCTACAAGCCCACTTAGCTTTAATAAAATGCGTTCTTCCTCGCGCTTTTCCTCAAAATGTAAATCTTTGATTTTATTGTTAAGTTCTACCACACTTAACGGCTCCATAAAAACCGTAGCCCCCGTAGAAGATTGGTCATGCACCATGCCAGGGAACGACCCGCGATACTCCGCCTTAACAGGCACACAAAAACGCTCGCCGCGTAGGGTGATAATCGCGTCTTGCAACATATTTTTGTACGATGCCGAGTGTATTACCCCCTGCAAGTGGTCGCGAATTTTATCATGCGCAACGCGAATGCTTCGCCGTATATCCGCGAGTTTCGCGCTTGCGTTATCCGCAACCTCACCAGAAACTTTTATACACCGCGAAATTTCATTCTCAAGTTTTTCGTCCAAAGAAATTCCATCAAAATATCCCGCAAGCAAATTTATTGCTGAATCTTCTCCGTCGCCGCCATAAAGCGTTACCTTTTTGAATACATACAAACATTCGCCAATTTGCAGAAGTTCCTCGGCTTGAAGCATTCCGCCCGCTGTAGCCCTGCTTATCGCTGCCCGAATATCGCTGATCCCACCAAGCGGCAAACTCCCCTTTCGCAAAATCAATCCCGTCGCTTCAGAAGTTTCTTTCTGGGCGCGAGTAATATCTTCCAAATTTGTAATCGGCTCAAGTGCCGCACAACGCGCCTTTCCCATTGGTGATGCCGCTTTCTGCACAAGTTTTTCTATTATTTTCTGATACTCTAAAGATTTCAAAGCTTTCATATCCATAAAAATCTCCTTCACAAATAGCCCCAAATCGGTTAGTATTGATGATATACTTACGAACTACAAAAAATCAAGTCCAAGGTTAATTATAATATTAAACATTTTATTATTAAATTTTGCGGCTAAAATGACGATACATGAATTAGAATGTAATGCAACACCAATATAAATGATAGAGGTGGATAATTTATGAATACCCCAATTAGATTTTCAGGTTTAACATCCGGCATGGATACTGCATCAATGGTGCAACAAATCATGCGTGCCGAAAACATGCGTATGGATAGGCTAACACGCAGAAGACAAGTACTGTCTTGGCGACAAGAAGACTTGAGAAACACCATGACCACATTGCGCGATTTCCGCAATAACCAACTAGACCACATCTCACCACGCGGTAGAATCAACAACCCTCAAGCATGGAACACTATGCGTGCTACCGTTGAAAACACAAGCACAACAGGCAACACCAACGGCATTACCGTAACTGCAAATTCTAGTGCAAATGTTGGTTCGTTTAATGCTACAGTAATACGAGCCGCAGCAGGAGACTTAGTAAGGGGTGCGCAATTTAATGGCTCTTCACCTGATGCTAACGGGGTAGGTTATAGAGGCAATGTAGACCTTAACGGTAGTGTGAATTTATTCTTGGCAGGTTCGCCACATAACAACCTAGCTGCTACACATGGTTATATGCGCATTAACAATATTGACGTGCGTGTTAATCGCGATGATACAATTCAGCAAGTCATAGACCGTGTAAACGGCAACGCTAATATAGGTGCAAGGATGGCTTTTGATTCAATACGTGGAGTGTTCACCTTAGAATCGACACGTATGGGTGAAGATGCTATAGTTACGACAGGTAATGACGCTGTAGGATTCTTGCAACACATAGGACTTGAAAATGTCCGTAACCAAGCATATTCAACTGGTGTTGAAGCAACTTCAACCCACACAGCTATAACGGGCGCGACAGACCTCTCAACTGTCCTCCTTGGTGATATTGCAACTGGCTTTACCCCAGGTGCGGACTTCACTATGACTATCGGAGGCCGAAGTTTCATTGTTAGTGACACAACAAGTCTCTCTGATTTCATTGACGAGATAAATCACGCGAACTCCAATGTACGTGCAACGTTTGACTATGCTACCAGTACTCTTACACTACGCGCCGCCCAATCAGGTGGGCAAATGAGCATTGGCCCCGATGTACATGGTGTATTGGCGGCATTTGGTATTGATGCTGACGTGCGTGCCGATATAACTGCCGCAAACCAAGGTTCAGGTGATGTTTTCCATGTTGATGACAATGCTGGTGGTAGAATTGTACGCGAAGCACAAGACGCTATTATTCGCCATCACTCGCCTTTGGGTAATGTAGATATTCATAGTGCCACAAACTCATTTAACGTTGATGGCATACGCATAGATATTACAGCCGCCGCAGTTGGTGAAACATTTGCCATTACCACCGCCCAAAACGTGGACGACGCAATGGATATGGTGCGTGACTTTATTCAAGCCTATAATGACCTTCTTCGTCACATAAATTCGCTACACTCGACAGCACGCCCAACACAACGCGGCAATCGTAATTTCTTCGAGCCTTTAACAGACGAAGAGCGTCAAGCAATGAGTGACCGCGACATTGAGCGTTGGGAAGAACAAGCACGTACAGGCTTGCTACACCGCGATTCAGCAATTCGCAATTTCCACGCGACAATGCGCCGCGAAATGTTTGAACCTGTAACACTTCCCGATGGCAGACAAATTGCCCTGCACCAAATAGGTATAACCACAGTAGGCATGGGCGGCGCAAGAGAAGACAGACTAATCGGCGTTCTTGAAATAAACGAAGAACGCTTGCGCGAAATGCTTGAAAGCAACCCAGAAGACGTGCAAGCACTATTCAGCCAAGGGCATCAAGATGCGTTCAGCAACAGACCTGCCGAGCGTTCCGCAATTAGCCCGCATGTTGGTGTAGCATGGCGTTTGAATGTTATGATTAACAACGAAGTTATTCACCATAACGGGTCGTTCACGCAACGTGTTGGTATGGTTGACTGGAATGATGGTCAAAACATCATGGGTCGCCAAATCCGCGATTACGACCAACGCATAGAGCGTATGCAACAATTCCTTATTCGTAGAGAGAATCACTTCTTCTCAATGTTCGCTCGTATGGAGCAAGCAATGGCGCAATCTCACGCGCAAATGGACTCACTATTTGCAATGCAAGGCGGCATGTAGTGGAAGATTTAACAAGGGCTAAGGAACTAGCCGACCAAATTCTAGCAATGACAAGGGCTCTCGTTCTAACGGGGGAAAAGGACAACGAAATAGCAGAAGTAGACGCATACTCCGACCTCATGGAAGACCGAGAACCTTTGATTAGCGAACTCACGGATATAAAACAAATCTTAAACGAAGAAGACCTATCATCCGCCGAGTACGCAGAAATAAAAAAGACCATAACCCAAATTACGGACTTAGACCAAGCACAGATGAACACCATCGAGCATATGTACAAAGTAGCAAAGGCATCGTTTAAGGACGTAAAGCAGGGGCAGAGAATCCACAAGGGGTATCATCCCCTCCCTGGGGATGAGGTTTCAAGCAAGTTTGACATGAAGCAATAGCGGCACAGCCGCTTTTCGCCAACAACAGGTAGCTCAAGGCGGCATACACGTCACGAAGCTGTATGCTGTCTTAGTAATAAAAGGAGGAAGACTAATATGGATGTTTACAGAACAGGTTATGCTCCAGCACCAGTGCCTGCACCAGGTAGCGGAGAGTTTGCACCAGCAGCGGCGCAAGCACCTGCACCACAAGTTTCAGAAGCGCGCCCAGCGGAAACACGTTCGGAAGGGGATTCGCTACGCCGTGCGGTTGACGGAATTAATTCGTCTTTAGCAACGCACGGAAGGCATCTAAGCATTCGCCATCACGAACCAACAAACAGGCGTATAGTAACCGTCTACGATTCAAATACTAACGAGATAGTTCGCGAAATACCACCAGAAAGAGTTCTGGCGGCACACGCAAACATGCTAGAGATGGCCGGCCTACTAATGGACACACGCGGCTAGGCGGCGTAGCCGCTTTTCGCCGATTACATGTGCGTCGTTCAGTCGTGTACGTCTCGAAGCCAGATTTTTATAATGCAAGATACTTTTCAAAAGGGGCATGATTAAGTGATAACTCAAAACCCAAAAATGCAGATGCTTCAAAAGCAAATTGACGCTGCCAGCAAAGAGGAACTTACTCTTATGCTGTACGAAGGCGGAATCAAATTCTTAAACCAATCAATAATCGCGCTGGAAAAGAACGACATCGTTAAAGCAAACAACTTGATTCAGCGTGCGGAAGACATCGTGCGCGAGTTCCAGCTAACTCTTAACCACGATTACGAAATTTCCAAACAACTGGACGCACTTTACGACTATATGCACCGCCGCTTAGTAGAAGGCAATTTGCAAAAAGATGTTGAAATTCTCAACGAAGTTTTGGGCATGTTCCGCGAAATGCGCGACACTTGGAAAGAGGCAATGAAGCTTGCAAAAGCAAGTTAGCGAAGATTTCGCTCATGCATTGTGCTACGCATACGTCGCGAAGCCAGCATTATTCTAGCCACTTTAACAAGGTCACGTTTTCAGTAAGTTCCTCATAACCATTTTTCAAATAAAAACCAAATGCCGGGAGGTCACGGGAAGTATGCAGGCTAACAGCCGATACCCCGTACCCGGCTAATTTGGTTTCCAGCAGTTTCATTACAGTAGAACCTACCCCACTCCTATGAAGTGTTGGCGTAACGGCAAGTTCTTCCACTTCAAACATCACGCCTTGAAAATAATTGTCAAGCGTACCAAAGCAAAACGCTGCCATTTCGCCATCAACCCAATACGTATAACCCAAAAATTCAGGCTTGCGCGTTAAGTCGCGTATATACCGTTCCGCTTTAGGCATAGTCAAAAAGTCGTAACTAAGCGGCGGCGCATTAAACGCTTCTACATAAATTCGAGTACATTCTTCCAAATCCGATTCGCGGTACATAATAAGCTCATTCATAAGTGATTCTCCTTGAAATATTTTTGATGGTATTGTACATCAAACGTGAAGATAATAAAACCTCGGGGACGTTGCCTGCTGAGTATAAATGGCAATTTTTCAACCTCCACTCATGTTTAACAGTCAAATAAAAAAGTTTTTTGATGTCATATTCCCTAATGCGAAGCGAAAGAAATGTGAAGGGGGTTTGGGGGAAACTTTTGTTCACAAAAGTTTCCCCCAAGGTCTTTTTTTAGTGTTCTAAGTTACAGGGGCTTGTCATATATTTCTTTATCACGGTGAAGAAGGGGGTTTTTGTATGGAAAAGATTCGTGAGTTTCTTGGGGCTGGAGTTGCACGATGGTTTGAGAAAATTGGTACGGCGGATTTTTCGCGGATTACAGAGATTCGGTTGCGTGTGGACAAGCCTATAATATTACGAATTGACGGACGAGATTTTTTTATTGACGCAGCGGCGGCACAGCCGCTTTTCGCCGATAACATGCATTCTAAGCCACATGCGCGTCTCGAAGCCAGTTACGATTATGGTTTTAAGCCCGCTTCGCCTTTCGCTGATGACGTGCATTCTAAGTCGCATGTGCGTCTCGAAGCTGGTTACGATTGTGGTTTTACGCCCGCTTCGCCAACTTCGGAGGATATTCGCGAAACTATGGAACGGATTAGTCAGTATTCATTTTATGCATATGAAGCGGAACTTTCTATGGGGTATATTACGTTGCCAGGGGGGCATAGGGTGGGCGTTTCGGGGCAGACGGTAATCGAAGACAACGCCGTGCGTGCGTGGCGATATATTAGCGGAATTAACATTCGGGTAGCGCGAAGCGTTTTGGGTTGTGCGGATTCGGTTTTACCTCATGTTTTGCGAGACGGCGGATTTCTGCATACCATGATTATTTCGCCGCCAGCGTATGGCAAGACAACCCTTTTGCGCGATATTGTGCGGCAAATTTCCAATGGCTTTAAAGGCTTCGATAGGGGCTTGACCGTTGGGCTTGCCGACGAACGCTCCGAAATAGCAGGTTGCTTTCGTGGCGTAGCGCAAAACGACGTTGGCATTAGAACAGACGTGATTGACGGCTGCCCCAAAGCACTAGCAATGGTAATGCTACTGCGCGCAATGTCGCCAGATGTAATAGCAGTGGACGAGCTAGGCGGCGAACAAGATGCCCGCGCTGTAGACGCGGTTCTAAACGCGGGAGTGAAACTCCTATGCACAGCACATGGCCGCGACGTACCCGACGTTATGGCAAACCCGTCGCTATCCGCCGTACTAAGTCGCAAAATTTTCGAGAGATTCATAGTGTTGGACAAACCTAGTCATGTGCTGGGCGTATACGACAGCACGGGCAAAAGTATCTGGCTTCGAGACGACAGCAAAGGCTCGACTACATGCTATCGGAGAAAAGCGGCTGTGCCGCCGTCGCATGGGGGTGGCGAAATTGTTTCTTAGAATCGTTGGGACAACCCTAGTAATGGCTGGTTCTGTGGGTTTGGGAATGTACTACTCTGCAAAAGAGGGCTTCCGCGTACAAGACCTTTTAGAGTTCAAAAAAGCCCTACTAATTCTTTCCTCCGAAATTGAATACATGCGCTCCACTCTTTCCGAGGCCTGCGCCAACATATCCAAACGCACAAGTTTTGGCATATCTCCAATCTTCGCCGACTTCTCCCAGCTACTAGCCCAAGGCGAAGGCGAATCCGCATATCAATTATGGCTAACCGCAATGCAAAATCAATCAACCTTCCTAGCCCAAGAAGACCGCGCCGTACTAGAAGATTTCGGCAAAACCCTAGGCTACCTAGACAAACAAATGCAAAAAAATGCCATAGAACACACCGTAACCTACATTGACGAAAAAACCACAACCCTACAAGCACAGTCGTCCAAAAACAAACGAATGTACCAAGGTCTAGGCGTAATCGGCGGCCTGCTGATTACCGTTGTCCTATGGTGAAGGGAGCAATAAAATGGACATAAGCCTATTATTCCAAATAGCAGCAGTAGGAATCCTAGTAACCGTACTAAACCAAGTACTAAAAAACGGCGGTCGCGACGAGCAGGCAACGATGGTAACAATAGCCGGCATAGTACTTGTACTATTCTGGATAGTAGGACACATAGCAGACCTATTTTCACATTTAAGAGTCATTTTTGAGTTATAGAGATTTTTTAAAGATTTAAAGATTAAGACCTTGGGGGAGAACCTTTTCTGAAGAAAAGGTTCTCCCCCAATCCCCCCTCTCCAAAAAACTTTTTCATTTGCGCCTGTTGTTGAGTGGAAGCTTAAAATCTTTTAAATCTCCACTCATGTACAGGCGCAAATAAAAAAGTTTTTTGAAGGGGGTGTGGGGGAAACTTTTGTTCACAAAAGTTTCCCCCACGGTTTTATCTTTTAATCTTTAATCTTTTAGGGCGTGTTGCCACTATTTAATAGCAATAAAAACAAGGGCTAATTGAACAAATCCCGAATACATGGTATCCAATTTATCAAACCTGCAAAAAACACGGCGGAAACCTTGAACAAGACGG
>WQVV01000067.1 GCA_009785665.1 Defluviitaleaceae bacterium | reverse complement strand
TTTTGCCGCAAGCCTGCGTCGGCTGTTCCTTGCGTGCCGCTGGCACGCCGCGTCACTGCCTCCTTGTCTTGCGACAAAAATCCTCGCAAATTCACTACGGTTTTATGGCGGATAAGGCACTAGTCTTTCTTGAGTACTGTCGTTACGGTTTCGTGCTCGTCAAGATTCGTATTTGAAAATGTCCATGAAAAATGTTATCATGTTTGGAGAATGCGTTTATTAAAGTATGAAATAACTAAGAAAAAGGGAGGCTTCAACGTGAAACTTTCGGCACTTTTTAAAGTTTTCATTATTCTCTTTATTGTTTTACCTGTGTTAAACATTGTTACATCTATATTGTTAGGAAGTTTTGGAATAGATGTTATTGGTTTTGCGATTTTGGGTGTACTGGGGGTTTTAGGGTTTTCTATTGCGTTGCACAAGCTAAAACCTATTAATCGTCTAACATTGGCGGTTTCAGATATTTCCAATGGAAAATTTAACACCAACATTGACAGTATCTATAGCGGCGAAACAGGCACGCTTGCTACTGAAATTCGCAAACTTTCAGACACTGTCAACGTGTTTCATGATTCAACGACACGTTTCTCTGCAAAAGTTCAAAACGGCGACTTAAACGCAAAAATTGACTCCGCAAAATTTCATGGAAGCTGGGCAAATCTAGCAACATCGCTAAATCAGCTAGTAGAAGCCACAAACAAACCATGTCAAGAAATCACCTCCCTACTGGAAAAATTACGTGAAGGTGATTTTCGTGGTCGCGTAGAAACGCAATACAGCGGTGTTTTCAGAGACATGTCGGGCAACCTGAACACAAGCCTTGACCAATTAGAATCATATGTAGGCGAATTGCAAGACACTTTATCGAAAATTTCGGAAGGCAATTTGCAACACAAAATTCATAGAGAATATGTAGGCTCGTTTGATTTTATTAAACGTGCAATGAACAGCATTTTAACACGGCTAAACACCACAATGGATAGCATCAGAACAGTAGCCGAAGGTGTATCCATAGGCGCAGACAGTTTTTCACAAGGCGCGGTAAACCTAGCACTTGGCGCAGAAGACCACTCGCGCTCCATGGCTGTGTTGGCAGAAAAAGTTTTTGATGTAAACAATCGTTCCAAGCGAAACACAGAAAGTGCTCAAAAAGCGGCAGAGTGGTCATTAACATCAAGAGACAGCGCGCAAGCTGGTAATGCCGAAATGAAAAAGCTACTAGACGCTATGGAGCAAATCGCGGGCTTCACCACCCAAATTTCCAAGATAAACAGAACCATTGATGGCATAGCATTCCAAACAAACATACTAGCACTTAACGCGGCAGTAGAAGCCGCCAACGCTGGCACCCATGGTAAAGGCTTCGCCGTGGTAGCAAACGAAGTACGCAAACTAGCAATAAGAACAAGCGAGGCCGCCAAAGAAGTAGAAATCCTAATGTCAAAAGCCGTAAACAGCATAATCAGAGGAAAAGAAATGGCGTATGACTCCGCGCAAAGCCTAGACAACATCGTGTCCAATGTAGTAAGCGTTTCGGGCGCAATCAGCGAAATTTACGAAGCATCAATGCATCAAACAGAATCCGTTGACGACATAAACAATGGTCTGCAAACTGTAATGCAACGCTTTCAAAGCGACGCGGCAACAGGCGAAGAAACTGCAACCGCCGCCGCAGAACTAAACGGTCAAATCCACGAGCTAAAAGAACGTCTCGACTTCTTCCAAACACGCCTATCAATGCCAAGCATAAGCACCATTTGGGAAGGCGCGACCGCCACCGAACCAAAATTCACAGAAAATGCAGCAGGAAGCAGAAGACATTACCAAGATGGCGAAGTAATAATAAGCGAAGGTGACACCAACGCAGACAGCATGTACTTCATAATAGGCGGCAAAGTAGGCGTATTCAAAGCATACGGCAAAGTAAATCAAACGCTACTAGCCACCCTAGACGAAGGATGTTTATTCGGCGAAATGTCCCTATTCCTAAAAGAACCAAGAACCGCCACCATAGTAGCAGAAGGCTCTGTTACCATAGCCGAAATAACAGAAGCAAATATGTACGAACTAATGAACAACCATCCAAACATAGCATTCGCAATAGCAAGAACACTATGCGCAAGGCTAAGAAACATGCTACGCACTGTTGACGCGTATTAATAAAGAAGCCATACGTAACCAAGGGGAACACGCCCTTAAAGTACGTATGGCTACATTAGACCTGTCATAGAACTCTGAAATGCCGAATTTGCGCGGCAATTCAGAGTTCTATGACAGGTCTATTAATTTTACCCAAACACCCACATATGCAACACTGCTAGAGTTTCGCGGGCATAGTTGGCGGCTATTGTATGCCATGGGGTTGGCGCGCCTAGAGGGGTGACGTTTATGCCAATGTTTCTTGCGGTGCGAACAGAGCGGTATATATGAAAATCGTTGGTAACTAGGACAGCGCGGAAGCCGTCGGGAAAATAGCTTGATAAAATTTCGTTGGAGAATACTAAATTTTCGTGAGTTGAGGTTGACTTGCCTTCTTGGATAATTCTTTCAGGGGCTATTCCGTGGCGTATTAGGTAGCGGGACATTGCTTCGGCTTCGGTTATTGTTCTGCCTGCGCCTAGGCCGCCGCTGGTTATTACTATGGCGTTTGGATTTTGGTTTAGATATATTATTGCGGTGTCTAAGCGAGTTGCTAGGTGTGTTCCTACTTCTTCGTCGTGCCTAAGCCCCGCGCCTAGGACTATTACAACGTCTTCGGTGTAATCTAAATTGGTAGTTCTGCCGTAAACCGCCAAAAACCCTGACAGCGCGATTGGCACAACACAAACCGTCCAAATAGTAATATGCACCCACTGCGGAATTTTATCAAAAATCAAACCATAACCAATCACCGCAACCGAACTTATTCCCAAAAACACATGCCCAAAATGTATGCCCGTGACAAACAACAGCACCAAGAAATTCAAAAACGCCAAAATTCCGATAATAAGGAAAACTTTATTCATGACTATCACGCTCCTGTACATATGATACTACAAATTTCCGCAAACCTTTTAACATTTTAACTTTGTAATGAAAATGTTTTACGAATGCGGCAAACACTTTTATGGTAGAATAAATTTACAAATGTGTTAGGAGGCAAAATATGCAAGCAATTACGATTACCAATGAAAATTTTGAAGCGGAAGTAATGAAATCGGAAAAACCAGTGTTGTTAGACTTCTGGGCACCAGAATGCGCCCCATGCCTAATGATTGCGCCAATTATTGATGAAATAGCGCAAGAAGTAGACTATGCAAAAGTAGCAAAAATCAACGTCCGAGATGCTCCAGAACTAGCCGCGGCGTTTGGCGCAATGAGCATTCCACTTTTGGCAGTGGTAAAAGATGGTGCGGTAGTTAATCAAGTTTTGGGTGCGCGACCAAAGGAAGCTATCATGGAGTTACTAACGCCCTACAAACTCTAAAAGGGAGATGTTTACATGCTAGAAATCGGAAAGACTGCAACCGTATCAACGGTAGTCTCTGATATAAATACTGCAAAAACTGTCGGAAGTGGCAGTTTAGATGTTTTCGCCACACCAATGATGATTGCGCTGATGGAGCAGGCCGCCTGCGAATGCATTGCCAATTGCCTAGAATCTGGGCAAACTTCCGTGGGCACACAAATTAACGTGGCACACACTGCCGCCAGCCCATTAGGTGCAAAAATCAATGCAACCGCAACAATCGAACAAATTGAGGGACGAAAAATAACCTTCAAAGTAACCGCAAGCGATAACACAAACGAAATAGGAAGCGGAACTCACCACCGAGCAATAATAGACACAGAGCGTTTCATGAACAAAGTAAATGCCGCTTCCTAGCGTATGAAAAAGCGGCACAGCCGCCTTTCACCGATGACCTGCATTGGTAAGCCACGCATACGTCTCGAAGCCGTGAACAGTTTCCTAGCGTATGAAAAAAACCCCCTCATTTTCATAGATGAAAATGAGGGGGTTTTTGATGGTTCATGCAAAAAAAATAATTTTACATGTTCCCGTGAAATATGACACACTGGTGTCACAAAGCCTTGATATAATCCAATCATACAAAAAAACTTTTGGAGGTACTAACATGATTGAATCGCTAAAGGCACTGCACGCAGACTGGAAGGAAACACGAAGCATTATACTAGGGTTTTTGGAGGAACTAAGCGACGCAGACCTTGACAAAATTCTGCCACGAAAAGTGCTTAACACCATAAGATTGCAGGCTTATGAATTGACGTTGTTCCAGCGGGATATTGTAAATTCTCTAACAACAAAAGTTGTGGATTTTGGGGACGAATATCTGTATGAAAACTGGTCGAAGCAAGCCCTAGCGGAAAGAATGGCCGATTTGGACGCGCAATTAGAAAAATTGCTAGAAACTTTGGACGGCACAGAAATCATTGATTATTTTGGCGAAAAAAGAAACGTGCATCAAATTATCTCCGTGATGATAGGACACGAAAATATGCACGTTGGACAAATTATTGCGTTTTGTTACGCCACGGGAATAGAAGTTCCCAAAAGCATTTCCGAGCCAATGGCGTTGGAAGGGTAAATTCAGTTACTCGCTGGCTTTGAAATTATATGTTGGGCGAATGCGTTCGATAATTTCGGCGGTGGGGGCTATGTGACTTATTATGTCATTTATGTTTTTGTATGCGGCGGGTGATTCGTCTAGGGTTTTGCGATTTATGGAGGTTGAGAAGATTCCTTCCATTTCGGAGATGTAATCGTCCATTGATAGGGCTTTGAATGCCGCTGTGCGGCTCATTAGGCGGCCTGCACCGTGGGGCGCGGAGAAATTCCAATCTGCATTGCCTAGCCCACGACAAATTAGGCTTCCGTCGCGCATGTTTATTGGGATTAGTAGGCGTTCGTTTTCTTTTGCCGACACCGCGCCTTTTCGCAGAATCATTGATTCTGTGTCGATGTAGTTGTGGGTTGTTGTGAATCGGTCGGTTTCGGTTAGTTTCATTCCTTGCAAAATTACTTCTGTCATGGCTTTGCGGTTGGCTACTGCAAAGCCTTGTATTATTTTCATGTCGTGAATGTAATCGTCGAATAGTTGACCAACTACATATGTTAAATCTTTGGGGATTTCGTCGGTTAGGATTTTGTTTTGGGTTTTTAGTTTTGCTATTGTGGGGGCTATTTCTTGATGCTTGCCCTCGGCTTTTAGTCGCGCCATTGCTTCTTCTATCTGTAGTTTCGAGTTGCCGCATAGGAATTTGTAGGCTTCATCTTGGTAGTAATCCGCAACTTGCGAACCTATGTGACGGCTTCCAGAATGCACCACCAAATACAAATCGCCGACCTCGGAGCGAGCTACCTCTATGAAGTGATTTCCGCCGCCTAATGTACCTATGCTTCGTTTTGCGCGCTCTAAGTTTACTGATGAAAGGCATCGTAGGTCTTCGAGTGGAACTTCGCTATTTCTTGGGTGATGCGTGTCTCGAATATCACGCCCAGACGGAATTTTGCGGCGAATTAACGCATCCAATGCCGCATAGTCTATTTCGCGTTCGGCTAGTTTTACCGTTTCCATTCCGCAACCTATGTCCACGCCCACCATGGCTGGAACTATTTTGTCGGTGATGGTCATGGTTGTGCCTATTGTACAGCCCTTTCCTGCATGGACATCGGGCATTATTCTTATTTTGCAGTCTGCAAATTCTTTGCGGTCGCACACGGTTTTTATTTGCTCTCCTGCCGCAGATTCTAGCTCGTTTGTGTATACTATTGCTGTGTTGTGTTCGCCTTGAATTTTTAGCATTGGGGATTCCTCCTTTTGGTTTTACTGTCAAAAGTATTGGTCGTAGTCGGTTTGGATTTCAGCGTCAAAAATACTGATAGTAGTCGGTTTTTATCATTCCGTTGAATAATTTCCGTTTTGCTCGGGCTTTCTTTTTGTATGCTGTCTCGAAAAATTCGTCGGGGGTTATTACATATACACTCCATTTTGTTGGGTTGAATAGATTGCCTAGCTCCGCGTATAGGGCTTCGGCTTCTTTTATTTGCCCTAGACGTTCGCCATAGGGCGGGTTGATTATGGATATTCCCGCTTCGGCAGGTAGGACAGTTTGCGATACTTGGCGATTCTCAAAAACTATGCAGTCATCTACGCCCGCTAATTCTGCGTTGGCTTTGGCTAATTCTACTGCGGAGGGGTCTTTGTCTGCCGCATGGATAATCGGCTCAACCTCCGTGCGTATTGCCCCGTATGCCGCCGAACGCGCTTCCTTCCATATTTTTGGCTCTATGGTTGTCCATTGTTCCGCCGCGAATTTCCGCGCTAACCCTGGCGCGATATTCTTTGCGATTAATGCCGCTTCTATTGGAAGTGTTCCGCTTCCGCAACATGGGTCTAGGAATGGTTTTGCGCCACTGCTTCGCGCTGCGTACTCGCCGTAACGTGTTAGTTCTATTAGCGCGGCGGCCATTGTTTCTTTCATGGGCGCGCGAGTCGCTTTTGCGCGATACCCTCGCTTGTGAAGACCATTCCCCGCTCCAGTAGTGTCAATTGTTAGTGTGGCAACGTCTTTCAGCAACGCTACTTGAATTGTATATTCCGCGCCAGTTTCCTTGAACCACTCGACATTGTACGTTTGCCGCAATTTTTCAACCACGGCCTTTTTTACAATAGACTGCACATCTGGCACACTAAACAACCCAGAACGCACAGATTTCCCTGTTACCGTAAATTTTCCATCTACAGGAATCCATTCTTCCCATGGTAACGCCTTTGTCTGCTCGAATAAATTATCAAATGTGGTAGCGGTAAATTCACCCAGCTTTAACAAAACGCGGTCTGCGCTTCGCAACCATAAGTTAGAACGCGCTATAGCCTCATGCAAACTACTGCCCTCGACTGGAGAAAATTCAACCTTCCCATCCAAACACTTTACATCAGAAAATCCAAGCGCGATAACTTCTCGTTTAACAACCGCTTCCAGCCCAAACGCCGCCGTTGCAATCAAACTAATCATGTCAAAACCTCTTTTCTCCAGCGAATGGTAATTTACCTCCTAGTGACAACAATTTCGTAAACCACAAAGGGGTTAGTACATACAGACTGAATACGAAAACCCCGTTGCATAAATTGATAACTTCCACCATCTGTGGCTTCCAGTATGGCGTATGATAAAATTCCGCCGATTTCAAAATTTTCCCCCGCTGGGACTTCATCGTAGTACAGCCAATTCCAAGGGCCATCCATTGCGGCAATTGCCATTGCCATATCAAAGTCGGAGGCGTTTCTGCCGCGTACTACAATGTCGTATTCCTCGCCATCGTCGAAACTTAGGAAGTTGGGCAGAGTTAAGTCTAAGGCGTACCAAGTTTGTTCTCTGTTGCCCACATGAATACCGTTGTGTCCATAAGGTGTTTCCGAAATCGTGTACCGTGGCGAACCAGCCTGCATCAAAAACGGCGACCAACCAAAGTCATTAGAATGGAAAATAGACC
The DNA here is from genome assembly GCA_009785665.1 of Defluviitaleaceae bacterium. Lineage (GTDB taxonomy): Bacteria > Bacillota > Clostridia > Lachnospirales > WQUN01 > WQVC01. The sequence continues at coordinate 5,824 of WQVV01000067.1, read as the reverse complement.
CGTCACGACTATCGCGCCCAACCTCGTGGGATTGAATTACCATGTCTTTAGACAGCGCGTAAACCACTTGCCCAGAAACAGGCACTCGGTCGTAAACAAGAAGAATATGCGACACTGGCGACCAATCTGTTATTGGATTGCCTGCCACGACTAATCCGTATAAGTTTAAACCCGAAAGCGGCGACAAGTCGCTTATTTCATTATGCATTAAGTTCAGTGTAACTAAATTATGAAGTTCGGCAAGTGGCGATATATTGCTGATTTGATTGTATGCCAAGAATACACTGGTTAAACTTTCAATTCCTGCAAGTGGTGATAAATCACTTATTTCATTTTCATCCAACCCAAGCGAATTTAAATTTGTAAGCCCTGCAAGCGGCGATAGGTCGCTTATTTGGTTATTATTCAAGCCAATCACGGTTGCAGTGGTTAAACCTGCCAATGGGGTTATGTCACTTATTTCATTATTATCTGCAAACAACCACCATAGATGATTCATACCAGCAAGCGGCGATATATCACTTATTTGAAGCCCCTCTATTCTAAGTTCCTCCAACATTGGAATGCTTGCAAGTGGCGACAGGTCACTGATAGGATTATTACTCGCATTAATCCAATTTAGCTGGTGTAGATTTGAAAGCGGTGATAAATCGCTTATTTGATTGTCATTAATAGTTAATCCCTCTAGCCTCGTAAGATTTGCCAGTGGTGATAAATCGCTTATTTCATTTTCATGAATGGTAAGAATTGTTAGGTTTATTAGCCCCTCTAATGGCGATATATCTGTAATTTGATTATCGTCTAAGTATAGCGCGTTCAAATTCACAAGTCTCTCAAGTTGTGATATATCGGCTATTTTATTGCGCCACAAACCCAATGTTCTCAACCGCGTGAGGTCGGCTAGAGAGGATATGTCTGTTATTTCATTTCCGCCTAGCATTAGAGATTCCAGATTTACCATGTAATGAAGTTGCACTATATCCTCGTCGGTTAATTCAGAGAGACGCAAGTCTAGTTCCGTTAGCGATACATTATAACGCTCGCCCTGTATCATTATGAACTCTACAGCAGGCGGCGTTGGGGTTGTTTCTTCGGTTGTTGTGACGTTCTCGTTTGCGTTGGCTTGGTATGTTGTCGCTGTTCCTTCTTGCTCTGGGGTTTCAAAATCTCGCGGATTGTTGCTGATTACCAGCACCACAATTATAAACCCAAGCATCACCGCTATGAAAAGTATTCCAAGTGCTTTACCATTCTGCATGAATAAACCTCCCGAATAATCGTCTAACCTACGTGCTAGACCCGATTGTATTCAAACGTCAAGCCGTCCTTTAGCCCAATAATTAAACTATCGCCCGTTTGCGAAAACATCAAGCTTTCAAACTTTAACTTCTCATGCGGTTCCATTAGAACAACATTGTCTATTCCCACTGAAAAATTCCCGCGTAGTACATCACTCGTGCCTTTCGCGCCTTCAAACTCATTTGTTTCAAACGAGCCATCTTCATTGAATTTATAATAATAATCGCCCTCGTCGGGTTCGCGTTGCCATTTTCCAATTAGCTTCATTCGCACTAGCGAATCCGCGCCGCTCTTAGTACCACCAGAAATCATGGTTATCAACGCCTTCGCAAAGGTGTCTGGCGTAATATCTGGCAACTTAGGCTTGGGCGCGAATCCCGCTTTTTCATTACGCGCCCGCACCTCGCTGTTGTACTCCGTAATGCATTCCTCTAAAAACTGCCTAAGCGGTACGCTATTTGCAGTTTCTACTTTTTTCTTTAAGTTCAAAATGTATTCTTTCTTCTGCGAAAAATCCAGCCCTGCATAATCTTTTCGTAATGCGTTGATGTCCATGTGAATACCTCACTTTCCTTGATAATGCATTGTCCAATCGTTTCTGTCGCTCATATATGAACTTCTTTCGTATGAGCGATTTTTAAAATGTTTACGGCTGTTTCTCACGCCCCATGTTTGGGTGAATGCGTCACTTTCATGCTTGTATCGGGCATATGGATTGCGGTATTTTTCATAAAAATGCCATATGAAAATCGGCCCAGCCAAAAGACAAGCACCACCCGCAATCATAAAATACCACGAAAATGTTAAAATCAAAATAATACCCAAAATAGTAGTAGGCACTTGTATAAATGACGAAATAAACAATAGCAACGCCCAATTTATAGGAATGCTTCCCATCACTTCAAGGTTGCGCCCATTTACCGCCACATAATGAATTTTTTTCTTCCTGCTATAACTGTACAACCACACAGGCAAATATACCGCTCGCCACTGCGTACCCGCTATTTTTAATTCTTCGTTATCCCATCTTATTCCGCGGTCGCACATTTCGTTAAGCGACGTTGCTTCGTGCTTGGCTATATCCTTTACTTTTAGCTCGATAAGCCCGCTTAAATCGCTGACATCTGTGTCACGCCTTTGCGAGGTAAATCCCCGCATGAAATAAGTATTCCACTCCACGCAGTTTTCCATATCAAATGGCTTTATCGCGTTCACAATATTATTTGTGCGATTGCTATTGCTTCGGCGCAATTTTTCGGAATTTGATTCAATCGTTAAATCCTCAACTATAAATTGAAATGTGCTGGACACATTGTAACTGTCTACTTCGTAATAGGTTTTTCCATCATCTTCATATCTGCGTTTGTTTCTCTCACCCACGCCATGTAATTTCGCGCTTGCATTAACATCTACTGCCATATATGGCAGGTATACACCCATTACGTTATTTGCAGTAAAATCTCGCTTAAATTGCGGATGCGCAAAAAATCTTCTTTTGCGAGCAAATTTACGAATAACCTCTTGCGCGTCTTCCTTATTTTGCGAAAACGGTAACAACTTATCTGGAACAGCCCCATTAGGAATTGGACTACTTACCGACAATATACTTCTACACCAGTGACACCGCGCATACAAAGATTCCGTAGTGTCCACAATAACTTCCGCACCACAACCGCCGCATTCAAATGTCAAAACATCTTTGGCACATGTTTCTATATCAGCGGCACTGGTATCAATTACCGTTCCGCTTAATCTTTTTATATCAGAAATTTCTTTTTCAAACCAAGCAGGCACATACTCATTTTGACAACTGCCACAACGCAAGTTCCCAGTAGCGATATTCAACGAAATATCCGTATACCCACACGAAAAACACTTACCGTCCACCAAATTACTAATCGGATGCCCAGCCGAAGTAGCCTTCCGCACTTTCGTTTTAGGTGGGGGTGGTTCGACTAATCGTTGCCTATCTTGCTCACGCCTATTCCTAGCCGCCGCTCTTTCCTTAGCAGTTTTCCGTTTCTTCTTATTGCTCATACTTACGCCCCTTCGACCTTTAAAGTCAAAAGATTTAAGACCTTGGGGACGCTGTCCCCAATACCCCTGCAAGGGAGCGCGCTCCCTTGACCCTGCTTTTTTGCGGCTGTATAGCTTTACTAGATTTCCACTCAATTGAAGGCGCAAATAAAAAAGTTTTTTGGAAAGGGGGTTTGGGGGAAAACCTTTTCTTCAGAAAAGGTTTTCCCCCAAGGTCTTAATCTTTTATCCCTAATCTTTAATCCTCACCGCTCATTGAGCTGAATAGGCCGCCTATTGAGCGGCTGTTGTGTATGCAGTTTATTGCGTCGCTTACGTACTTTGCTACTGATAGGACTTTTATTTGGTCTAGTTGCTTTTCTGGTGGGAGTTCTACTGTGTCTAGTACTACCAGTTCTGATAGGGGAGAGTTTTTTATTGTTTGTACTGCGTCGCCGCATAGGATTGGATGGGTTATGCAGGCGTATACTGCCTTTGCGCCTTGTTCCATTACTGTTGCGGCGGCGTTGCATAATGAGCCGCCTGTGGCTAGAACGTCGTCTAGTAGGATTGCAGATTTGCCTTTTACGTCACCTATGAAATGGTCGATTTCACTTTTTTTGTCGTCTAGGCGGCGTTTGTCTACTATCGCTAGAGGAAGGTTTAAGTTGTCTGCGAAGTGTTTGCAGCGGGCTACGCTTCCGAAATCTGGCGAGACTATTACTACGTTATCGGCGGCTATTTCTTGGCTTAGAACTTCGTGTTTTCTTACATAGCTTTCAAACAAGTAGATTCCTCTTAGGTGGTCTAGGGGAATGTTGAAGAATCCTTGTAGCTGTGGACAGTGCAAGTCCATGGCCAGAATGCGGCTTGCGCCTGCGGAGGTTATCATATCGGCAACAAGTTTCGCGCTGATGGGGTCGTGTGGACGAGTACGGCGGTCTTGACGGGCATATCCGAAATACGGAATAACCGCCGTAATTCTCCCCGCAGACGAACGCCGCATTGCGTCCAGCATGATTAGAAGTTCCATCAAATTTTCATTAACAGGCGGGCATGTTGATTGAATTATAAAAACATCAGAGCCACGAACCGTTTCGTCAACAACCATTTTGATTTCCCCATCGGAAAATCTTGATGTTTCGGATTTACCAAGTTCTAGCCCCAAATGTTTTACAACGCCCCTCGCCAACTGCTGATTTGCGTTAGCGGCAAAAATCTTTATGTCGCCTATTATGTTGCTTTTTCCCGTGTTGCACATATTAATCATCTTCTTCCATATCCATGATTTCAATTTCCAAAGATTCGTCACTGTCGTCTATTACTGCTGATGCTAGAGCTTCTGCGTCTACTTTGATGTAGTTATCGGGTGACGCTAATGCCTCTAGTGGTTTCATGCCATAATGCTCGCGTGCTAGGTTTTCTATTTCGTGGCGAATTTCTGGGTGTTCACGCAGATACACTTTTGCGTTTTCGCGCCCCTGCCCAAGTCGTGCATCGCCATATGAAAACCACGAACCGCTTTTTTGTACCAGCCCAAGTTGTGTACCAAGGTCTAGTAAATCTGCGTCCTTGGAAATTCCTTCGCCGTACATGATGTCAACTTCGCATGTGCGGAACGGCGGCGCAACCTTGTTCTTAGTAATTTTGATTTTCGTGCGATTGCCCACAACAGTGTCAGATACTTTGATAGCCTCTGCACGACGAATATCAATGCGCACAGATGAGTAGAATTTCAGTGCGCGGCCACCAGTGGTGGTTTCGGGACTGCCGTATGTTACACCGATTTTATCGCGTAGCTGGTTGATGAAAATTACTATGCAGTTGGTTTTGCTGGTGATACCTGTGAGCTTGCGAAGTGCTTGCGACATCAGACGCGCTTGAAGTCCCACTGTGGTTTGACCCATTTCCCCCTCGATTTCCGTGCGAGGTACCAACGCCGCAACCGAGTCGATTACAACAACGTCTATCGCTGCCGAACGTACCATTGCTTCCGCAATTTCAAGAGCTTGCTCGCCGTCGTCTGGTTGGGAAATGTATAACTCGTCTATATTTACTCCTAGCTTACGCGCATACACTGGGTCTAATGCATGTTCTGCGTCTACATATCCAGCGATTCCGCCAAGTTTTTGGCTTTCTGCTACAATGTGCAATGCCATGGTGGTTTTTCCTGATGACTCTGGCCCATACACTTCCACTATGCGACCTTTTGGCACTCCTCCTACTCCAAGGGCTACGTCCACGCTAAGTATTCCCGTTGTTACTACGGGAATATCCATCATCTTCTCACCCATTTTCATAACCGCGCCTTTACCAAACTGTTTTTCTATGTTGGCAAGGGCGTTATGTAGAGCCTCCTCCTTTGCCGACTGGTCTTCAAATACTACCGCTTCCTTATTCTTTTTTGTATCTGCACCTTTTGCCTTCTTTGGCATAATTTTTCTCTCCCTCGTCTTTTTCTTATATTGTAATACAAATTTTTCATATTGCAAGCCGCTTAATAAAAAAG
>WQVV01000066.1 GCA_009785665.1 Defluviitaleaceae bacterium | reverse complement strand
GTCCAGTTCTATTTCTACAACTGGGCGTTCACCTTTTTGACGTGCTTCGTTAATCACGTTCACGATTACGGTATTTGTTACGTTTGTGTTTACAACAACCTTGTTCACATTGTTGATGATAACGTTGGTTGTGTTTCCTGGGGGTTGCGCAGGAGGTTGTGCTGGTGGTTGTTGCGCAGGAGGCTGTTGTTGTTGGCCGCCGCCACCTCCACCACCGCCGCCGCCACCAGTTGGTGGATGCTGAACAGTCAACCGAATAAAATGGTATGCATACAACCCATAGCTACCTGCTACAGGAATCGCAGGGTGAATGTACCAAGTACCAGCTGTTGTTGGTGTGCCAGTGAGAGTTAGTGTAGCAGAACCATTTGCGGCAACATTAAGTGTTGCAGGCAATGTAACGCCTGGAACATTTTGTGCCTGAGTACCAGCAGCAGTAGTTACAAACCAAGCAAGCTCATGTGAACCACTTGGAATACCAGCAGTGGTAATGTTGAAACTGACACTGTTCTGGCTACCTGTAAACATTGTGCCTTGTGCGTTTGCTACTGTCATAGACGGAATCGCACTTGGCGGATTAAGGTCTAGCACGAAGTCGATTGTTATATCGTAACTTGTGCCGTCTTCTGTGTAGAATGGTGCTGTAATGGTTACATCTCTTGGGCCTGCCATCCAGCTTGCATTAAGTGCTACAAACTCGACCATAAGAACGCCTGTGCCATCAAGTGCTGGGCTTGGGTATAAACGACCTTCCCAGTCAAGATGTTGGAACGCAGGGTTCATAGCAATGGTTGCAGGTACATACGCATAACGTGGCCCGCTAATGTTTTGACGAGAAGGCTCTACACCTAACCCAATAGCTACGGGTGATGTAAAATTAAACCCATCAAACACAACAGAATACACCGCTTGAGCTGCTACATACGTCCCATCCGCAGCATCGGTACTTCTTACCCAGTGTTGGCCAGTGGCATCTAATACGTCAATTGACGCGGGTGATGTAACTTGTGGCGCAACTATATCCGAGAACATCATAAATGGTGATGCCGCGGCACGTCTGGGGGTAAAACTGCGACTAAAAGCCGCCCCCGCAGGGGTTTGCGCACTTACAAGCTGCGCAGGAATTAATGACAGCACCATAGCAACTGTCAACAGTAGTGCAACTATTTTACGCATTTTCCACTCCTTTCATTTATTACGCTTTTGCCCCCGCTGACGTAAAGAATTATTATGTACAACGCGGCAGTAGCGCGATGATGGAAAATTTGTCTGGCGGAAGTGAGTATACAAGGGGAAGCAGTCTGTGTCAATTCCTAAGGCGTTGACATATGTTATGCAAAAAGGAATTAACTTGCAAAAGTTTAGTAATTTATGGCGAATATCGCGCCAAGTTTAGTAAGAAATTCCCGAAAAGAAGCAGAAACGTCTAGTAAACATGTGGATTATCACATCTATACCCACCGCCGATTACATTTGTATTACAAATGCAGGTAATCGGTGAAATGGCTTTGCCGCTTTTTTTTGCCAGTCACATAATTGTGTGTTATACTAATCGGCACGTTCTAAGACAAGGTGTAAGCTATATGAAATTGCTTCATGTTCTGTCTTGCTGTTTATGGTATGGAAAAAATTCTAAAGCACAGGGGTGTTGTTACAGTGAGAAATATGAAAATTACAGGTAGGTTATTTTTGTGTTTTGTGGTGGTTATAATTTTGACTACTATACCTACGATTGTATCGTTAGGGTTTATGGGTAATTTGGCGAATGAAACTGTGCGAAATTACCAACAAATCACCTATCCATTTGATGAAATGGTTAGGTTTTCTATTGCCTATGGTGATGTGCGTGCTGCAATGCGTGACCTTGGGCGTTCAACCACTCCCGAAGAAAATGCAAGACATGCAGAAGCACTTGAAACAAACTTGAATTTATCCCTACATCATTTGAGGGCGTATTACGATATTTTTGCAGGTAACATATTTAATGCGGAAGAGTTTCAAACGGTGCAAACTTTGAATCGCGCTATGTCGGATTACGCCGATATTGTGCGGCGAGACTTGATTCCAGCAGGGTTGGCAAATGAAAACGACCGTGTTTTTGAAATTATGTCCAGCGACCTTGCGCCCATAGGAACACAAATTCGCGCTGATATTGACGCGCTAACAACAATGAACTCCACCCAAGGCGCGAACAGCGTTACCTTAGCCCAAACAAACTTGCTTATAAGCCTTGCAATCAGTGGTTTTGTTTCGATTGTAATTATTGGGCTTGGTATTATATTGGCGGCGTTGGTGTCTGGTTCTATTAGCAGACCTCTTAAACGGCTTGTTGACTTGGTTAAAAACGTGTCCAATGGTAACTTTAACGTAAACATGAATCGCGCCGACATTACACGCGACGAAGTAGGCATTCTTACAGGCGATATGTACAATCTTATTGATGCAATCAAAAATATCAACAACGACCTTTCCAATTTCCGTCACGAAACAGCAATTAAAGGCGACTTTGAATATCGCATTGACGAAAGCCGATACCAAGGCGGCTACAAGGAAATGGTTGTTAGCCTAAACGGCGTTGCTGACAATTTAGTAAAAGATATTTTGACATTAATGGATATTCTTGCAAAAGTGGGCAAGGGTGATTTCGACTTCCACTTGGAAAAAATGCCTGGCAAAAAAGCCATTCTCAACACCAAAGTGGATACGCTTAAAGCCATTATGGACAACCTCGAAAAGGACGTTGACACAATGATGGAAGCCGCCGCAATAAAAGGCGACCTTGAGTTCCACCTTGATGAAACAAAATACGAAGGCGGCTGGCGACACCTAGTTGCAGACCTAAACAAATTCCTAGAAACAGTTGACGCGCCCATTGTAGAAATTCGTGACGTAATGCGAAGCATAAGACAAGGCGAATTTGACAAGGAAGTACAAGGCGATTACAATGGCGATTTCCTTGTAATCAAAGAGTCTGTGAACAAAACCATACACACACTTGATGATGTTATTACAGAAGTTTCATCTGTGCTATCTGGTATGGCAAGTGGCAACTTAACCAAGCGCATTACCACCGAATTTGTAGGTAGCTTCTCCGAAATCAAAACCTCGATTAACAATATTTCCGAAAGACTACAAAAAGCTATGGGCGAAATCAATTCCGCGTCAATGTACGTGCTTGAAGGCGCGAAGCGAATTACATCAAACGCTATGGAATTAGCCGATGGTTCGGCTACGCAAGCCGCGTCGCTTGAAGAACTTAACACCTCCGTAGAGCTAATCAATATTCAAACCCGTCAATTCGCAGACAACGCAAGAGACGCAAACACCCTTTCAAACAAATCCACCGACAACGCGCAAGAGGGCAACGAGGCAATGAAACAAATGCTTGACGCAATGATGCAAATTAAAGATTCGTCGGGCAATATCTCCAAAATTATAAAAGTAATTCAAGACATTGCGTTCCAAACAAACTTGCTTGCACTAAACGCCGCAGTAGAGGCCGCCAGAGCTGGCGAACACGGCAAGGGCTTCGCAGTAGTAGCCGAAGAAGTAAGAAGCCTAGCCGCAAGAAGCCAAGATGCCGCCGCCGAAACAACCAACCTAATCAACGATTCCATAAGCCGCGTAGAATCTGGCACTTCCATAGCCCAAGTAACCTCGTCATCACTAGAAACAATCGTTACCAACGCCAACGAGGTTCTAACGCTAATCAACAATATAACCACAGCCGCCAACGAACAGGCCGAAATGATTTCCCAAATAAGCTCCGTTCTACTAGACACAGCAACCACCGTACAAAACAACTCAAAATTTGCCCAAGAGGCCGCCGCCACAGCAGAGGAACTAAACTCACAATCCGAAATGCTACAGCAACTGGTTGCTTATTTCAGGATTTAAAGATTAAGAGATAAAACCGTGGGGGAAACTTTTGTAAAACAAAAGTTTCCCCCACACCCCCATCAAAAAATTTTAAAATTGCGCCTGTAGATGAGTGGAGATTTAAAAGATTCCACACTTATCTACAGGCGCAATTTTAAAGTTTTGAGGAGAGGGGGTTTGGGGGAGCGGAACTTGTTCACAAGTTCCTCTCCCCCAAGGTCTTAATTATTTATTATTTGCTAACTTGTGCCCATGCTACCTCGCCTATTATTGGGAGTTTGTATGTCTCCTGCGAGTAGGCCTTGATTATTAGGAAGACTTTGCTTATAAAGTATAGCAGTGAACCTACTGTAAGAACTATGCCGATTATGCCACCTATTAGCGGGCCCACTAGGGGGATTCCTGCTAGAATGCCAGAAACTACCGCCAGAATCCAACTGGCAACCATAAGCATCAGAAACCACAGAGTAGACTGTAATGCATGGAAACGAACAAATTTATTATTCTTTTCCATTACCAGAACAATAATGCCAGAAATTGGCCCAAGTACATAACTTAATGCCGCCGCGATATTTTCGTCCAAGTTGAATATAGACTTCATGTTTAGACCCTCCTAGAGTTTATAATGTTGTTTGAAACTATTTACGCTGAGTGCTTAGGAAAAGTCTGAAAAATTTTTTAAGGGCGTGTTCCCCCTAAATACGGAAGTGGGAATACGCCCTATTTTTCCATAAAACAGTATCTGGCTTCGAGACGTACACGTAGCCGCCAGCGCATGTAATCGGCGAAAAGCGGCCGTGCCGCCCGCTCCGCCTATCGTTGCGCGGTTACGCTGTTTAACATGTTGCTGAATGCTGTGCGTTGCGCGCCTGTGAAGCCTGGGAAGTTTGCGGCGGCGGCGCGGTCGCGTAGGGTTGTTAGGGTATCGTATGCCTCGTCAATTCTGTTGTGTTGGTAGTAGATTGTTCCCAGCATGAATAGTAGCATGTTTCGTTGTGTTGCATCATCTGGTAGGAAATGTTCGGCATTTTCAAGGTTTGGTAATGCCCCGTAAAAATTATTTGCGTTGAAATAACTTAATCCTTCGGTGTAGTAACTTACGCCTAGAACGGGATACGAACCTTCGGTTATTGTTTCTATATGGTCGCGCATATCTGGCGGTAGTTGGGCGCGCTCAAAATCGTCCAACATGGTGATTAGGTCAACGGCTCTGCGGTGGTCTTCGTTGCGATACGCCCAGTATGCTTGGTTTACGTGGTTGATTCGGCGTTCTGCGTCGCGGTCGAGACGTAGTTCCGACATTTGTTCTTCTAAATACGTTAGGTTATGCTGAAGGTCGTCGCGTGCGGTTATTACTTCATGTAGTTCTGCTAGGTGGGCAGCTCTTTCGTCTAACAAATTTTGCTCTGCCTGTTGAAGATATACAGCACTGCGGTCATCACGGTCTGGAATTATCAAGAAGTAGCATATCAAGCCTGTCACAAGAACGCCGATTAAAAACGCAATCATTTCCGCTAAGTGGAAATTGCGTCGCTTTTTTTCGCCTATTTCTACTGGCATGTATGGGCCTTTTACTTCCGTAGTGCTTTTTGGGCCAATTGGTTTGGACGCGGCACGCGACGACGGTCTTTGTTTGCCAGGATTCAAAATGGCGTAGTAGTTTAGCGCAATCGGATTATTCGCATCAAAAGCCAATACGCGTTCTGCGGCGTAGGTTGCGCGGTCTCTGTCGTTTTGAATCAAGTAGCATAATGTCAGCAGGTTTAGTGCATCTACGAAATGCGAATTGATTTCCACGGCTTTTTTTAATTGGATAATCGCCAAGTCATCACTTTTATGTTTTATATGCCCTAGGGCTTGGTTGAACATTCCTACTGCATCGTTTAGGCGTTCTAGCTGTCTTGAGTTTTTGTTTGCTAGTTCAATGTATTTTGTTGCTGGATTATCTTCTTCCAGCATGGATTGGCTTATTACCCATTGCTTTAACGCCTCGCCTATATGCCCAGTTTCATACAAAGCAAGCCCCAGCAAATTTCGCGAGGACACATTGTTTTTGTTTATGGCAATGCTTTTTGCTAAAGCTTCCATTCCATAATGAATGTCGCCTGCTTTTAAACGCGCAAGCCCTTGATTGTACAGTTTATCGGAGAGTCTAACTATTCGCACATAAAGCACGGTGTCCACATTACAATTGGGACACTTCGTACCAGATTCAAACTGCTTTTGGCAATTAGGGCATTTCAACTGCTTCAACTGCGTCCCCTCCTGCCGTTTTGCCAGAAATGTATTGCAATAAATCCATAATGTCCACAACTTCGTCTCTTATTGCAGTTTCTACCTCGTCTACGGAACGGATTGGTTTGTACTTGCCTATTTCTTCTTTGAAATCAATCATATATTAAGACCTCCTAGGTCATTGCGTGTAGTTTTTGTTCTCTATATTACCACATTCGCCACAATTCGCAAGATGTATACATTTAAATTTCGACGCTAACAGCAAATTCTTTCATCCACGCGTTAATTTGCAGGAAATACGATATTGTTTGCGGATGCGACATTAACTGCCCATACCAGTTTGGTCGGCTTGACAAATTGCTTTCGTCCAATAACTCCGATAACGCGTCTCGCGATACTAACGAAAATATTGGAGCGTTTTTGTCTTCCATTACTTCCTCTAGCATTCCCTTAACTCGCTCTAAATAAGCAGGATTGTGAGTTTTTGGAAACGGACTTTTTTTGCGCGTTAGAATTTTTTCGGGCAATACTCCTTTTAATGCTTCGCGCAGAAGACCCTTTTCGCGTTTTTCGTTTTTGCGCTCGCTGAAATTTTTGAATGCCCATGGTACATTGTACAAATATTCTACTAGGCGATAATCCAAAAATGGCGCACGCACCGAAATCCCCGCCGCCGCCGCCATTGAATCATTTCTACATGCCAAGGTTTGCAAAAACCATTTGATGTTTAGCGTATACATTTGGCGGATTTTTTTTTCTATTGGCTCGTCGTCGCATAGGATTTCTGCGGAGGATATGGCTTTTTTAAAGCGGCTTCGCACGTATTCTTCTGGGTCTTTCACTAGGTTTGGTAATAGGAATTTTGCGCGGTAGTCTACTGCTTGCGACCATGGGAAAGTTTTTGCGGGTTCGGAGTTTTCGTCGATGCTTTGATACCACGGATAACCGCCTAAAATTTCGTCTGCGCCTTCGCCCGATAATGCGAATGGTACAGTCTCCCCGACTTTTTTTAGGAACAACAATAACGCGGAATCTACATCTGCCATGCCGGGTAGACCGCGTGCAATCATTGCGTCGGTTAGTGTGTTGGCTAGTTCGTCATTGCCCAGAACTACGCGCTTATGACGTAAGCCGAATGAACTTACCATACGATTTATATATTCATTATCGCTTTCGGGCTGAAATGCTGTTGGCTTAAAATGCTTGTCATTGCCAATGTAATCCACCGAATAGCTTGATTTACACCCAGATAACGCCGCAACCGCGCTGGAATCCAGCCCACCTGATAATAGCGTTGCCATCTTTTCTTTTCCAAAACTTTGGCGCGCTATTGCATCTTTTAATAAATTACGCACGTTTAGCACTGTTTCTTTGAAATTGTCGCTGTGGGGTTGCGCCCTTAGCTGCCAGTAGGTATGAATCCTCATTCCCTGCCCAGGGATATACATTCCATACTCGCCAGGGGAAAGCTCGCTAATTCCCTTGAAAATTCCGCAACTAGGCGAACGCCCTGGCCCTAGCAGAAGAATCTCCGCCGCGCCTTCTTCGCCAATAACAGGCTTGACTCGCGGGTGTGCAAGAATCGCCCGAATAGTAGACGCAAACACAAGCCCATACGACCCAACCGAGTAATACATAGGTCGCAAACCAAGCCTGTCTCGCGCAATAAATAACTGCGTACCGTCCCATAGCGCGAACGCGAAAATACCGTTCATTCTATCTACGCAGCTTTCCCCCCATGCCATGTAGCCACTTAACACGATGGCCGCGTCGCTTGCATCTGCAAAACGATACCCCATTGTGACAAGTTCTTTCTGCAATTCATCCTTATTGTATAATTCTCCGTCAAATACAAGCACATACGCTTTATTCCCCAACGATGCCCTTATTGGTTGCTTTCCTATATCCGTTCGCGTGTTGCCCGCGTATATTAAACATACTTCTTCTGATATAAATGTCCCGTGTATATCTGCTCCGCGCCCTTTTAATGCCGTTAGCATTCCGTCACATACTTGCGCCGCCGCTAATGTTCCTACTCCGTATCCTACTATTCCGCCTATGCCGCTCATTTCTCACGCTCCCATTCACGTAATTTCTTTTGATAGTTTATTCTGAATGGGTTGGCTGTGTGCATAAAGCGAACGGCATTTTGAAAGCCGTTCGCTTTACTTCTTACGCGAAGGGTGCAGTTCCTTCGCGTAGTAAACGTCTATATTTTTGCCACGGAATATACTGCCCGCCCATGCTTTCTAAATGCGGGGTATGAAATTGGCAGTCTATGAAGTTAAAGTTTTTCAGTTCCTCGCATAGGCGGATTAACGCTAACTTAGAAGCACTTGCCACCTGCGAAAACATGCTTTCGCCAAAATAGCATTTGCCAATTACTACGCCATATAGCCCGCCTACTAGAGTTTCATTTTCGTAAACACCAACGCACATAGCATACCCCGCTTGAAACATTGCATTGTATGCGGCTTCCATTTCGTCGGTAATCCATGTTTCGCCTTCGCGAGTCATTCGGCATGTGTTGATAATTTTTGAAAAGTCTGTGTTTATTTTTGTTTGCAAATTTCCTTTTGCGATTAGTTTTTTCATGCTTCGCGACACATGCACTTCCTTGGGGAAAATTACATAACGCTCTTGTGGACACCACCATAGAATTTCTTCACCAGGGTTGTACCACGGAAAAATCCCGCTGGAATACGCGTTGAGTAATCTCTCTATACATAAGTCACCGCCATACGCCAGAAGCCCGTCGCAATCCGCAAGCGCGGTTGGTGGAAAAAGATACGAACCTTCTGTTAATTTAAAAATTGGCATTTTACAAAACCCCCACTTTCAAACGAAATCGCTTTAAAAATTCGTTCTTCCATTATAAATGTGATATACTGTACGTTCAAGCAAAACTATGGAGAGAAGCGATTTATAATGGACACGAAAAAACTTTCATTGTGGGCAATCACATGGCCTATTTTTATAGAAATGTTGTTGTTTATGCTAATGGGCAATGTTGACGTTTTTATGCTTAGTCAATACTCCGACGAAGCTGTTGTTGCTGTTGGGGTTGCAAACCAGTTTGTGCAAATGGCTATCACTATTTTTGGATTTGTTTCGGTGGGTTCGTCGGTGATTATTGCGCAGTATTTGGGCGCGGAAAAATCTTCTGATGCGAAAAGGGTATCGGGGGTATCGCTTTATTGTAATTTGGTGTTTGGCGCGGTTTTGAGTATGGTGTTTATATTCGGCAGAGGTCTGATTCTTGGAACTATGCCCGACCTTTACCCAGAAATTCGCGATTACGCAAGCACCGTGCTTTTAATCGTGGGCGGATTTATTTTTCTGCAAGGTTTGTTGTCTGGAACAAACGCGATTTTGCGCAGTTATGGTTGCACCAGAGACACTCTGATTACCACCGCTTCGATGAATGTAATTAACATCATTGGTAATTTTATTGTTCTTTTTGGGCCTTTCGGATTTCCTGTTTTGGGCGTGCCAGGTGTTGCGGCAGTAACGGTAATTAGCCGTGCGGCGGCAATTGGTATTGGGTTTTTCCTAGTACATAAGCGCGTAGGAAACCCGCTTAAACGTGTACAGTTGCGAGCATTTCCATTCAAGTACGCGAAACAGATTTTGCGAATTGGTATTCCTGCCGCTGGCGAAAATTTATCGTACATTGGCTATCAAACTTTTCTGACTGCTGTTGTGGCAACCATGGGTGCGGCGGCTTTAGCCACAAGAATATATGGTAGGGCTTTAAACGTATTTATGTTTCTTCTAGCGTTTTCGCTTGCGCAGGGCGGGCAAATATTAATAGGGCATTTGATGGGCGCGAAAGAATATGATGAGATTTACAAAAAATGCTTGAAGATTCTTAAAATCGCCACTACTTCGTCAATACTGGTTGCGATTACATTTTTTATATTTTCTGAACCATTGCTGGGCATATTCACAGATGACCCCGAAGTAATTTCAGCGGGGCGGTGGGTGTTGTTTGTGTTTATATTTTTGGAAATAGGTCGGGCGTTTAACATGGTTATAATTGGCTCGTTGCGGGCCGTTGGTGATGTTAAATTTCCAATGTATGTAGGCATTTGTACCATGTGGATACTTGGCGCGTTAGGTGGATTCGTTTTTGGTGTTGTGTTCAATCTAGGTGTAGTCGGAATTGTAATAGGTACTGCCCTTGACGAATGCATACGCGGAATAATAATGCTATTCCGTTGGCGGTCAAGACGCTGGCAGACGAAGGGCTTGACCACATCTTGACATAAACGCCACAATACGGTATATATTAAAGCGTTGTGCCAATGGCATAAACAATAAAAATAGAGGAAAAGGGGAAGTAGAAATGAAAAAGCTTTTAGTTTTAGCAATGCTAGTAATTGCAGGTACATTGTTTGTGGCCTGTGGTGGTAACAATGCATCAGTAGAACGCACTCCAGCTTTAGTAGGCACATGGGCATGGGAAGGCCTAGACTACTATGTTTTGAATGCTGATGGAAGTGGTACAATGATTGGCTCGTCTATTATGTGGTGGACAAACAACAGCGTATTGCACCTATGCCTCACACCAGACATTTGCAGAACGCCAGCGCGTTGCTCAAGCTCGGCAGACTGGAACTATTCGATTGCAGGCAACGAACTTACCTTAGATAGCACAATAGCTGCTGATATGGTTTTCGTATACACAAGAAATTAATTTTTTCATACGGAAGTGCGAAAACATTTGTTTTTGGCATTTCATATATCAAAGAGGCTGGGCATTATGCTACAGCCTTTTTTGTTGCCGCGAAAATAGTATCTGGCTTCGTGGCGTATGCGTGGTGCACAATGCATGTAATCGGCGTTAAAATAACGGCGTTAAAATCAAGTTTTATCTTGACCTATTCTGTTTGTGATACTATAATTTTCAAACCGTGGCAAAAGGAGGAAGTCTTATGATATTCACGCAGGGAAAAGTTGACGTTGAACCGCACGAGGTAGGTTACGACGAGGGACGGCTAGATGTTTTGAATAGGCATTTTCAAAGCATCATAGACGACGGGCTTATTCAATGTGCAATGTACTGTTTTACGCGGCACGGAAAGGTTTTTGCGCATGGAGCAGTTGGGAAAAGAAGCTTCCGTGCAGAAGACACAACCCCCGCTCAGCCTGATGATGTCCGTTGGCTTGCGTCCATGACGAAGGTGATAACCGCAACAGCAATAATGAAGCTGGTTGAAGATGGGCTTGTGCGGCTTAATTCTCCTGTGCGTGACTTCTTGCCGCAGTTTGACACTCCGCCTTATAACGCTATTAATTTGTTGCACTTACTTACTCATACGTCTGGGTTACACGCAGATAGTGGCGTTTATGAAAATAAATATCAGCATGGTTACTGGTCGTTGATGGATAACGCATTGAAGAATCACAAAAAAGAAGATGGCGATTTTGATTGGCTTACCGCCGCGCTGGGAGTAATAGGAAGCGGCGTTCGTACCCGTCCGAATGAAGAATGGTCGTACTCAAGTTTTGGGTACATGGTTCTTGGCGAAGTAATCAGCAAGGTGACAGGTCAGTTTGCGCATGATTATATTATGCAAAACATAATAGAGCCGCTGGGAATGAACGACACCTGTTTCAAGCTAACTCCAGAATTGGCGCGGCGTTCGATTATATGTAATAAGTATGTAGAAAAAGATGTGAGCGACGTAATAAACGGCACTGTAGAACCGTCCACTAGGGAGATTCACAAAATGCCTGGTACTTCGGGGGCAATGATAGGCACTGCATACGACATGACCCTTTTCGGGAACTTATTTCTAGGGCGAAGCAACTCCCGCATTTTGGGGCGCAAGGGAATAGAGGCAATGCTAAAACAGCGTGTCAACCTACCAAACAAATGTTGGGGTGCGAACGCAAACCGAAGCTATTGCGCAGGTTTTGACATGCGTTTAGACGAGCCATTTCTATTTTCGGAAAGCACCGTTACGCACGAAGGTGCAGGAGCATCCGCACTACACGTTGACCCACAAGAAGACATGGTTGCCGCGTGGTTTGTGCCATTCACAGAAAACGCAGATTGGGTTGTGCAGGCGTTGTTTAACACAATAAATGTAATCTGGTCGGGGCTGAAATAGTGTTACAAAAACTGGACGTTTGCGCCGCTGTTGCCTTCGTTACGTTTAAGGAATGGGGCGCGTATCGTAGCCATTCGATGGTATCTATTTTTGTAGGGCCTATCTTTTTTATCGTGCAGTATTTTATTTGGACGGCTGTGTTTGCTTCGGGTGCGGGAATGCCTAACATGGAACTTGAGGAAGTAATCAGATACTTTGCGGCAACGGCGTTAATTGGCTATCTTGTGATGGATTTTGCCGATTGGAATTTGTCAATGCTGGTGCGTACAGGCAAGTTTTTGACTTTCTCTCTGCGTCCGATTAACCATAGTTTTTTCGCGCTTTCGCAAAAGGTGGGGCATCGGATTTTGGGGCTTGTTGTGGAATTTATCCCGTGCTACTTGATTTTTATGTTTGTTTTTAGAATTGACATGCGCCCTGCTTATCTTGGTTGGGTGCTTGTTTCCGTTGCGCTGGCTTTTTTGATGAATTTTTATGTGAATTACTGTATCGGGCTGGCTTCGTTTTGGGTGGTGCAGTCTGGTGGGATTAGGTCGGTTTATTCGTTGCTGGGTGGGATTTTTTCTGGCGCACTGATTCCTCTGGTTTTCTTTCCGTTGCCGCTTCAATGGGTTCAGTTTTTTCTGCCGTTTCAGTATACTTCCTATGTTCCTGCTATGGTTTTTCTTGGTCGGTATTCTCTTGGTGGCGTTGATGTGCCTATCCCTCATATTGTTGGGATTCAAGCGATTGCGGTGATTGTAGTGTTTCTGTTTGCAGAAGCTTTGAATAAATTTGCTATGAAACGATTTACGGCGGTGGGTGCATGATTTTTCTTTCTGTTTACAAAAGCTGTGTTAGTGCCGCTTTTGCGCGGGCTTCGGCTTATCGGCTTAATTTTTTGCTTTCCCTTCTTATTACGCTTGGGTTTAATTTGTTGTTTCCGCTTGTCACTGTTTTGATTTACAATGCTGGCGCAAGTTTTCCTAGCTGGGGATTTTTTGAGGTGTTGCTGATTCAATCTGTTTTTACGCTTTCAAATGGAATTGCGGGATTGATGTTTGGTGGAGTTTTATGGGCGACAATGCAACATGTGCGAGAGGGCAGTTTCGAGATTGTATTGCTAAAACCAACAAGCCCGTTATTTTTTCTGATTGCCACCAATTTTGATGAAGATAATCTGGGCTTGCTAATTGGCGGTGGTGCGTTGTTTATTGTCGCG
>WQVV01000065.1 GCA_009785665.1 Defluviitaleaceae bacterium | reverse complement strand
GGTTTTAATATTCACTATAGCCAAATTGTTCCTCCCGCTGATGTAAATGTGTTCATGATTGCGCCAAAAGGCCCTGGGCATACCGTTCGTAGCCAGTATCAAGAGGGCAAGGGTGTTCCCGCGCTTGTTGCTGTTCACCAAGACGCTACAAAAGACACGTTGAAAGTCGCGCTTGCATACGCTGCTGGAATCGGTTCTTCTCGTGCTGGTATTCTTGAAACGACCTTCAAAGAGGAAACTGAAACCGATTTATTCGGAGAACAAGCAGTTCTTTGCGGCGGCGTTACTGAATTGATGAAAGCGGGCTTCGATACCCTAGTAGAGGCGGGATATTCTCCAGAAGCCGCGTATTACGAATGCATTCACGAAATGAAATTGATTATAGACCTTGTGGTGCAAGGCGGATTGTCATATATGCGTTACTCAATCTCCGACACCGCAGAATACGGCGATTACAGCATAGGCAAACGCATAATCACAGAAGACACCCGCAAGGAAATGAAAAAAGTTCTGGGCGAAATCCAAGACGGCACTTTTGCGAAAAATTGGATTTTGGAAAACAAGGCTAATCGCCCAAGCTTCCTAGCAAAACGCCGCATTGAAACAGAACTTCCTGTTGAAGAAGTGGGCAAAACCCTTAGGGGGATGATGAGTTGGTTAAAGAAGTAAAGCTTCAAGGCAATGAGAATTTGCCTGAAAAAGTAAAACTTTGCGGCAATGAACAGTTGCCTGTTAAAATAACTGTTTTCGATTCTACGTTGAGGGACGGTGCCCAAGCAGAGGGCATCTCCTTCAGCGTTGCCGATAAAATTAAAATCGCCCAAGTGCTTGATGCCTTGGGCGTAGATTATATCGAGGCGGGAAACCCTGGCTCTAACCCAAAAGACTTGGAGTTTTTTAAGCATTTTTGCGAAAACGGCAAGTCTTTGAATCATGCGAAACTGATTGCCTTCGGCAGTACGCGCCGCAAAGGAATTGACGCGAAGGACGATAAAAACGTAAATGCCTTACTGGAAGCTGGAACGGAAGCCGTGTGCATCTTTGGCAAGTGCTGGGATTTTCACGCTACGGAAATTCTTAATGCCACGCTGGACGAAAATCTTGAAATGATTCGCGACACCGTTAGCTTTCTGAAAAGCTGCGGCAAGGAAGTAATGTTCGATGCGGAGCATTTTTTTGATGGGTATAAGAATAATCCGCAATATGCCTTCGCGGCGTTAAAAGCGGCGCAGGACGGCGGCGCAGACGCGCTTGTTCTTTGCGACACCAACGGCGGTTGCTTTCCTTCGGAAATTTTTGATATTGTGCAAAAGGTTGTTGCGGAGTTTTCTGTTCAAATTGGAATACACACGCACAATGATTGCGAAATGGCCGTGGCTAATTCAATCATGGCGGTGGAAGCTGGCGCAACGCAAATTCAAGGTACGTTTACGGGTTTTGGCGAGCGTTGTGGCAATGCAAATCTTTCCGCGATTATCCCTAGTTTGCAATTAAAAAAGGGATATGATTGCGTTTTTCCTAATGCAATACAAACCCTTACGCAAACCGCACGTTTAATCTCCGAGGTGGCGAATACTTCTCTAAACAAACGCGCCGCCTATGTTGGGCAAACCGCATTCGCGCACAAAGGCGGTATGCACATTGACGCTGTGACGAAAAATCCCGAAAGCTTCGAGCATATCAACCCAGAATCCGTAGGAAACGCTCGCCGTTATCTTATGAGCGAGGTTGCTGGGCGCAGTACCCTTCTGGAAAAAGTGCAGGAAGTTCGCCCAGACATCACCCGCAATTCACCCGAAATGGGCAAAATAATCGAGAAGCTAAAGGAACAAGAACACAAGGGTTATCAGTTTGAAGGCGCGGAATGTTCCCTCGCGCTGAAAATCCGCAGGGTTCTTGACGATACCATTCCTCTGTTTGAACTTCGTAGCTTCAAAATTATCAGCGAAGATGAAGCCTCTGCATCACGGGCAACAGAAGCCGTAGCAATAAACGCAACCGCCGTAGTAAAAATAACCGTTGACGACCCAACCGTGCTGGAAGATGGAAAAGATTCCGTAGTAGTAATAGCCGCCGAAGAAGGCAACGGCCCAGTGAATGCCCTTGACAAAGCACTTCGTAAGGCGTTGGAAGGCTTTTATCACGACCAACTGCAAACCGTAAAACTAACCGACTACAAAGTTCGCGTACTAGACAGCAACGACGCAACAGAATCCAGAGTTCGCGTTCTAATAGAAACTACCGACGGCACACATAAATGGTCTACCGTAGGCGTTTCTTCAAACGTGGTGGAAGCAAGCTGGGAAGCACTAATGGATAGCATCAAATTTAAGCTAATCATGGACAGAGATAAACGATATGCAGTTTTTGCGTATTAACAACAGATGCACCAGAAACTAAAAAAAGACCTTGAAGGAAACATTTATTAATATCCCTCAAGGTCTTTTTTATTTCCTAGCTTCGAGACGTATACTTGGCTACCAATGCATGTTATCGGCGAAAAGCGGCTGTGCCGCCTATTTTGCCCAGCGTTTTAACTTAGACATTGACTCCTGTAGCATTGCGCGTGCTTCTTCTTCGGTTTTTGCCGCGCCTGCTTCTAGTACGAATCTGATGTTAAATTCGATTGCGTCTTCTAGGGTGGTGTCGTAGGCGAATTTGCCATCTTTCCAGCAGTGAACGCAGTAGTCTTGACTTTGGCTTCCGTCTGTTTCTGTGCCGTGATGGGCTGGTTCTGTCATTGGCATTTCACAGCTTTGACATCTTAGCATGGTGATTCCTCCTTATAAGCGTTTCAAACGAAATCGCTATATTATCGAAAACATTAACCTCCTCTGTCGCTCAAGTCTGCGTAAAAGCCCGCAGACTTAGCTCGTCGTCGGTAAATGTTTTCGGCATTCCGTATATTTCCCCGTGATTTCTATTACATTGTTGTCGGGGTCGTAGACTTGGAAAAAATAGTAGTTGCTGTGCGCTTGAATTATGTTGGTGGTGAGGCCTATGTTTAGGCTTTTTACGCGCTGGTGTTCGGCGGAAAGGTTGGGAATCCAGAAGTTTAGCACAAATTTATGGTCGCCTGTGCCTGTGTAGTCGTGGTTGGGTAGATGGGCTTCGTTCATGATTGCCATGCATGTGCCGTTTATGAAAAATTGCGCGAAACGATTTTTGCCTATTGTGAATGCCTGCATACATAGCAATTTTTCGTAGAAGTTTATGGACTTTGCAAAATCCTTTACGATTAGGTACATGCCGAAGTATAGGGCTTGCTTTTGTGCTTCGGGCGGTGGGTCGTTGTTTATTAGTAGCGAGTCCGTTGTTACTTCAAATAGGCGGCTTAGTTGAATTATTTTTTCTGTGTCGGGTAGTGCTTGTCCTAGTTCCCATTTTGATACCGATTGCCTTGTTACTCCCAACAGGTTGGCGAGGGCTTCTTGCGAATAACCGCTTTTCGTGCGTAGTGATTGGATTTTTTCGCCGATTGCCATTGTTTTCGCCCCCGCTTCGTGTTCTGCTAGGAGTATACATCAAATGGGAACTGTTGTGCTACCAATTCGAGTTGGAATTTTGTCAACCCACGGTTGCGTAGTCGCTTATGCTAAAGTATATGCGTCATGACAACACGCCATCAACTAGACCATCAAACATTCAACCACTTCATTAATTTATCCATTACAATGCCTATCTCGAAGGGTTTGCCGATGTGGTCGTTCATGCCATTGGCCAAGCACATGTCAACATCATTTTGAAAAACATTGGCTGTCATTGCGATAATCGGAATCGACTTGGCCTTCTCGGTGCCTAGTTCGCGGATATGTCGTGTTGCGTCTATGCCGCCCATTTCGGGCATTTGCAAATCCATCAAAATCATGTTGTAAGCTTCGGGGGTTGCAGTAAACATCTGCACAGCTTGCGCGCCGTTTACGGCAATTTCAGTTTCAATTAGTAGCGGTTCTAGTATTGATAGAATAATTTCGCGATTTATTTCTACATCTTCGGCAATGAGAATTTTACAACCTGCATATTGTGGGGGATTCTGTAGCAAGTCGCTAATTTTTTTATTATCTTTGTTGTTTTCAAGACCTGTTTCAAACGGAATTGTAAACATAAAAATTGAACCGTTGCCTAGCTGGGATTCATACCAAATTGTACCACCCATCAAGTCAACGATTTTTTTAGACACGGTAAGACCTAAGCCTGTTCCGCCAAATTCCCGCGACGCACCTGTTTCGGTTTGATCGAATGCATTAAATAATCGGGATTGGTATTCCTCTGAAATCCCCATTCCCGTGTCGGCTACTTCTACATATAAATTCGTGTCTTTCTCAAGTTTTGCGGTAAGTGTAATCGTCCCGTCTTCTGGGGTGAATTTGATGGCGTTGGTTATAAGATTTATAAGAACTTGCGCCAATCGCACCTCATCTGAAATAATAATTTGCGGGATATTTTTATCCAAATTTACCGAAAAATTAATTCCCTTTTCCTCAATTTTTAGGCTAAGTATGCTAACAACATCTTCAACCATACTTGCGAAATTAAATGAATGCAAATTGCACTCGAACTTATCCGCTTCGATTTTTGACATATCTAAAATTTGGTTGATGATTCCAAGAAGGTGCTTAGATGCCCTCTCGATTTTATTAAGACATAAATGCTTTTTGTCAATATCGGCGGATTTCTTAGCGATTTCCGTCATGCCAATGATTGCACTTATTGGTGTGCGAATTTCATGACTCAAGTTGGAGAAAAAAACGCCCTTTGCCCGGCTTGCCGCTTGTTCCATCTCAAGAGCCGTTTCAAGCCGCGCTATGATACTGTTTACTTCCACCACAATCGCATTAAACGCCCCTTGAAACTGGGCTTCGTTGATTCTAAATTGCAAATCCCCTTGCTGTATGTTCATTGCCGCCTTGTTGAAGTCCTCTTGTAGCATGTTTAAGGTATAAACAATTTCTTTGAATGCTAGGGAAACTTCCCCTATCTCGTCATTTTGATTAACATGAAAGTCTGCCGTTATGTTGCCCCTAGCAACTTGGGTCGCGGATAACGCAAGTTTCGCCAAAGGGGTAACTTTAAGCAATATTATGATAACACCAACAACACTTATAACCGCAAACAGCACAACCGATACACTAGCCGCATGTCCATGAAAAGCCGCCGATGCACGCGCTTCATTCAAATACAATTGAGTTCGCTGTTCTACTATTTCTGACAATTCGCTAAGGGTTAGCATGATTGGCAATCTTCCAGCTTCGTATTCGTCCCCAAACGCCAGTCTTATTGCCCCGTCTATATCGCCGCCGCCTCTGGCACTAAACGCTCGTTCTTCTAATCGGGCAAGCGTATTGGAAAGCTCCAGTGCTTGCCTTATCATATCAAGCTCTGACTGCGGTGCATTAAATTCCTCAAATGTTTCTACTGCGCGTTCTCTGCGCCTAGTTTCAAAAATTTCATTCCAATAATCGGCTTGCTCTTGAGGATTGCCCGTAACTGCGTATGCACGCACCCACCGCGTTAAATCCATTGATGCTTGCTGCAAATCTTGTACTGCCAATATAAGATGGTATCTCTGCTCGAAAGCGGCATCCAATTTGCTGTCGGATTGCGAGGCTTGCGAAGAAAAAACAAAATTCATACCCGCCAATGCAATGAAAACTGTGATTAATAAACTTGTTAATGTAGATATGCGAACGGTACCCACCACCCTATATTTTATAGGAAAAAGTATTAGTATGTATTGTTGTGTAACACCACACCATGGCAAGTATAGCACAAGAACTGTTTTTTGCAATAATCGTTTCCAATTCTTAATCAGGTTCTAAATATTTGGGTAATACTTTTCCGTTAAAACAGTATTAAGTAGTAGAAAATTTTGATATGATGATTTCAAAATAAAGCGAACGACTTTCGCTAAATAATGAAAGGAAGTAGATTTATGAAACTAGAAATGTTTATCAATTTTGACGGCAACTGCCGCGAAGCAGTAGAGTTTTACGCAAAAGTATTTAATTCCAAGGTTGAAGGTCTTATGACCTATGGCGATACCCCGCCTAATTCGGAATCTGACATACCAGAATCCGACCGCAATCGCGTAATGCACGCCAGCGTACCAATAGGCGGATTAAATGTGATGTTCTCCGACGCGCCCAGCGGCGATGGTTTTATCCAAGGCAATAATATTTGCCCAAACATCAGTATTAACAACAAAGAAGAAATAACACGCCTATACAACGAATTAAAAGAAGGCGGCGAAGTTTACGTACAACTTGAGGCCACCTTCTTCAGCGAGTTATTCTGTATGGTAAAAGATAAATTCGGCATAATATGGCAACTAATCTACCGCAACTAAAACTCCCAATCGGTCTTTTTGTCTAAGCGTAGCTTCATGTTTTTGCTTGTCCTGCCTACGGAAGGGTACACCTCGTCTAAATCTGGGTCTTTTACGCTTAGGCGTTCTAGTTGCAGGCGAACGGTTGGGGGTTCTTTGGCGAACATTGATGATTGATTGTAGGCGATTAGTAGAAGGAAATTCATGTGTTCAAAGTCTAGGGCAGATAGAAGGGTTTCGCCAGCAGCGGTTTTTGGGTTTTTTGTTTTTTCGGCGCGTTTGGCTGATGGGTACTCGGCGAATCGGTTTTCGGTTTTGTCGTGGAAAAAGCTGAACTCGCCGTTATTTTTTAGGTCGAAGTAACGGGCTATTTCTTCGTATAGGAAATCTAGGGTACAGCTTTCGGGAATGTTTAGATGCAACCAAATTGACGAATCGGATTCTAAGCGAACGCGGAAGTTGTAAATTTTGCCAGGCATTCCGTTGGCGAACCCCAATGGCGCAAGATGCTTTGCAAGTTCCACGAAAGTTGCAAGGGAATAGTCGCATTGGAAAATGGTATTCTTCATGCCCTCGAAGGGTAATACTGTGGCGGCATCAAAATAATTTTCTGCTGTTGGGGCTACGTTTAGAAGTTTCAAGCCCAAATTGGTGAGGGTGTAACTGCTACACGGCGCGAAAAAGGCAACGAATGCTTCTTCGGGGTCTTCGCATACGTTAATGTAGTCGCTTACTTCCTCATAGAAGGCGAAAGGAATTGCGTATAACGGTCGAATAATCCGCAAGAAATGCCCAAACGGCGTGAAGAAAAAACGGTCAAGCACAATACCCATTACAAACGTGCCTGATAGCAATTCCATATCAAAACCTAGGTTGTCCAAAGACATTCCATCTGGAACGGGCATATTGCCTAGTTCTAGTATTTCCTCAATGTCGTAGCCCATTACCTCGAATACGCGTCCGAAAATTTCGTCAGTTTCCAGCGGATTTGTTAGTAGCGAACGCACGAATGATTCCGTAAAAATATGCTCTGGCATGGGAATTGAATCTCTTAGCCCCATTGTGGTCATGCTTATTGCCGCGTCTACTATGTCGCGCAGAATTTCTTCATTGGAATGTTCTAAAATTTCCTCGGCTATTTTTGACGGTTGCATTCTTTGTACATATAGCGATGGCATTTTTGTTAGCATTTTCATCCAAATTGCCAGCTCCAACAAAAACGACGCATAATGTGGGTCGGTTATGCTTAAACTTTCCGCTAGTGCTACTGCTTGCTGGTCTGTAAAACAACCGCTCTCGTATAAGTCTATATGCGGTGTGCAATACTTTATCAGTAATCGAAGGTCTGACACTACAGGGTGGTCTTCCAATGAGTACTCCAATAATTTAAAATCTACTCCAACCACTTTTGCAGGGGTACGCAAAACAGCCACAGCATATTTATCTGTTGGCTCTTTAAAATACGCGCCCATGCTTTCCATCAAAATTGCTGGCGAAAATGGCGCGTTCTCCACCAAAGTCGCGTAATACCATCGCCGATGAATCGCTTGCAAGTATGGCAACGCCTTTCTTCGTTTCTTGCTGCTTGCTCCGCGATACGCTTCCATAAACTCTTCTTCAAACAATGTATGCAGTGTCACCACATATCTCATATATATTTCGTCCACTTATTTGCCTACTTTCGTCCATTAAAAACTTTATTATTGGATTTTGTCATACTTTCCTTGATTGTATCAGATATGATGTTGTAAAATCAAATTAATAAATATTTTAATTTCGACAATTTTATATTTCGATAGGAGATTTGCAAATGGGTGCCAGAACGCACGACTTATTAGAGCATGATTCAAAATTGCGTATGCCAAGCATGTACGCGGTTATTATCCACAACGACGACATTACTACCATGGACTTTGTTACCGAGGTGCTTACTTTGGTTTTTCACAAAACGCCAGTGGCGGCAGCATCACTTATGATGGAAGTTCATGAAATTGGGCATGGTGTTGCGGGGGTTTATGTTTATGACATTGCAATCACCAAAAAATCACAAGCCGACCTTCTTGCCGCAGAGCGAGGATTTCCGCTAAAGCTAACAATAAGGGAGATGTCGGAATGAAACTAGATAATCTAACAAGCCAAATATATGTAGTGGCGGTAAACGAAGCAAGACTACACGGGCATGAATACGTAATGCCCGAGCATTTTTTGTACAGCGCGTTAATGTTTGACGACGGTAAAGACGTAGTGCGTGGCGGTGGCGGAAATTTAGAAATGATAGTGTCGGAGTTGAACCATTTTTTTGACGAACAGCTTCCCAAAAAAGTTACCGCCGCCCCAATGGAAAGTTTTGCATTCAACCAGATGCTTGACCTAGCGGCAGTAAACGCCCGCAATGCAGGAAAAAATCAAGTTGCTATGATGGATTTTTTACTGGCAATGTTCACGTTAAAAGAATCATTTGCGCAGTATATTTTGGAAAAAAACGGTGTGGGTAAGCAGGTAATTTTAGACAGCATGAACAAGAAAAAGGATGGCTCGAAAAAATCCAAAGACAAAAAAGACGGCGACGACAAAGCCGACCCGAATTTATCGGCATACACAGTGGATTTAGTAGAAGCCGCACGAGCGAAAAAACTTGACCCGCTAGTAGGGCGCGAAGATATTCTGGAACGCACAACCCATGTGTTATGCCGCAGGCTGAAAAATAATCCCGTGCATGTAGGCGATCCTGGCGTAGGAAAGACCGCCATAGTAGAAGGACTTGCGCAACGCGTGGCCTCTGGGAATGTTCCCGCGCCGTTAAAAAACGTCAAAATCCTTCGTGTTGACATGGGCGCGTTGGTTGCAGGAACACGGTATCGCGGTGACTTCGAGGAACGGCTGGTTAAATTGCTGGAGGCAGTTTCTAAACTGAAAAAGCCAATTTTATATATCGACGAAATTCATACCGTAGTTGGCACGGGCGCAGTTTCTGGCGGAAGCATGGACGCAACCAGCATAATAAAACCGTATCTTTCTAGCGGGGAGATTAGATTCATAGGTTCGACAACCCACGAGGAGTACAAGAAGCATTTTGAAAAAGACCGCGCATTAGCAAGAAGATTCGCAAGAATAGATATTTCCGAACCAAGCGAAAAAGAATGCGTGTTAATTCTGCAAGGCTTGCGCCCAAATTACGAAAAATTTCATAACGTCAAATATTCCGATGAAATTCTTGAGCAAATTGTATCGTTAAGCACAAAACATATGAACGACCGCTTCTTGCCCGATAAGGCGATTGATACGCTGGACGAAGCAGGAGTGTTCACGCGGTTGGAAAAAGGCGCGACTGCGCGTGCCGCTGTAACCGCCGCCGCTGTAGAACGCGTAATTGCTCGCGCCGCAAAAGTTCCAGAAAAAAGCGTTGCCGCAAACGAAACTGTAGCTTTGCAAAACCTTGACGCAGATTTATGTACAAAAGTCTTCGGGCAGGAAGAAGCCGTTGCCACTATCACCCACGCGATTCATTCAGCGCGGGCTGGGCTGAACGAACCAGACCGACCTGTAGCAAGTCTTCTTTTCGTAGGGCCAACGGGCGTTGGTAAAACTGAAGTAGCCAAGCAATTAGCGGAATTGCTGGGAATAAACCTATCCCGTTTCGACATGAGCGAATACCAAGAAAAACACGCCGTAGCAAGATTAATAGGCGCACCCCCAGGTTATGTAGGCTACGAAGAAGGCGGCCTGCTTACCGATGCAATCAGACGAAATCCGCATTGCGTATTACTACTGGACGAAATCGAAAAAGCACACCCAGATATTTTAAATGTCTTGCTACAAGTAATGGACTACGGTTCATTAACCGATAACACGGGAAAAAAAGCCGACTTCCGCAACGTAATAATTATCATGACCTCAAACGCTGGCGCAAGAGAAATGACACGCCAGACAATAGGCTTCGGTGGTAATTTGGATTCCGCCGCCGCCGATAAAGCCGTAGAACGCATTTTTAGCCCAGAGTTCCGCAATAGGCTAGACGCAATAGTAAGATTCAAACCAGTTGACAAACCCATGGCCCTGCTAATAGCCCAAAAATCACTAGATAAACTAGCCGTTAAACTAGCCGCCAAAAATGTAACATTCTCCGCAAATAAATCCGCCCTAGAGCATATAGCCTCCAAAGGTCTTTCCGAAACTTACGGCGCACGCGAAATTATTCGCCTAGTAGAAAACGACGTGAAAAAACTTCTAGTGCAAGAAGTTCTATTCGGTGAACTGAAAAACGGCGGCGTATGCAAACTAAACTATTCCAATAGCGAGTTGAAGGTTACTGTTAAGAAGGGGAAGAGTAAATGACAACTTGCTTTCATTGCAAAGGCAACCTAGCCGCAATCCTGCATCACAAAAAGCCTTGCGTGTGTAGTGACACCAGCACGCAAGGCTTTTTGTTCCTTCTTAATTGAGAAAAATTGCCGCGCAAACTCGGCATTACAGATTATTCTACAACAGCACCTACAGGCTCGATTAGAATTGCTAGGATTCGTTGGTATAGAGTGCTGTAATTTGCATTCCAGTTTGCTTGAATTTGCTTTGCTTGTTCGCGAGTTACTACGGGTACGGAAATTTCCATTAGCATTGTGTCGCGCTTGTCGTCTAGTACGCAGCATTTTACAATGTACTCATCGTTTTCTACGTTTGGGAAGTAGTGGGCTGTTTTTTCAAAGTCTTTTTTTATTTTTCCTCTGTTTTCTTCAACGTATTGTACTATCATGTTGCGTACTGGGCGCGGAACTTGTGCTTCTAGTAGCTCTAGGTTTTTTAGGCCTTCTTCGGTTAGCACGTAGCGTGTTATGCTTTCATCTTGAGTGTTTTCGGATGTTACTTCCAAAAAACCTCTGCTTACCATGTCTGTTAGGTTTTGTTCGAGGACGAAATGATTCATCAATTCTTTTTGAATGATAAAATCTGTAATCTGTGAGCGTGACATTGGCAAGTCCATCATGTTTATCAAATATAGGATTAATAGTTTGTTTTCGACATCTTTATATTCAATGGTTATTGCCATTTTGTGCCTCCCGAGCTAATTCACTATAGTATACCCGCCCCGTACCATTACCCATGATTCG
This sequence comes from Defluviitaleaceae bacterium, assembly GCA_009785665.1. GTDB lineage: Bacteria > Bacillota > Clostridia > Lachnospirales > WQUN01 > WQVC01. Next base: position 2,009 of record WQVV01000065.1, on the reverse strand, counting down.
GTTTGAAAAATCATTCCGCGACCATCTGTTACGGGAATTATCATCAAATGATTCGACCCAATTGCTTGTCCATTCATAACGTCTGCGCCTGCTGTTACGTCGGGGATTCCGTTGTATGGGCCTGTTAATGCCACGGCACTGCCACCACGGAGAATAAATTCCGTTCCCGACTCAAATGTAATGGTTTGCCCAGCTTGCATATGCAGCACCTCAAAAGCTACTGTTTGCGGCGTTGCAGAAGGAGGCGGAGACACATTATCGGGCGAACCACCAGGGGCAGGCACGTTGGCTAGGGCTTGGTTCAAACGTTCGCCGTACACCAACTCGAAGTACAGCATTATTTCTGCAAAAAGCGCGTCCCTATCCGTTTGCGTGAATCCAGCGGTAGTTCCTTGTGCTGGCGGAACATTCTGCGCAACCGCCCCTGGCGAAAGCGTTGCCACGATATTTCTAAGAACAGCAATCTCGTCCGTAACCTGCGCAATTCTTTCCTCCACAAACCTACGGGTAACAAGCGGGTCATCCGCTCCGCCAGGCTGACTAGCAAGCGTTGGCACATACAGTGCAAGCATCACCGTCGCGGCAAGTATCAAGACACCCAATTTTATTTTCCTCAATTTTTTCATGATTAATCCCCTTTTTTTACAAGATTAAAAGATTTAAAGTCAAAAGATTTAAGACCTTGGGACGCTGTCCCAAACCCTGCAAGGGGACGCAGTCCCCTTGACCCCGCTTTTTGTGGGGTTATTTTGAGTGGGTTGGTGGTAGTATTGTCGTAGCTGTAGTACTAGCGGAAATGGCTTCGAGACGTATTTGTAGTTATGCACTACATATAGGCGGCGTTAAAAACGGCGTTATAATTTGTTTCATTTCGGGTATGGATTTTGTGTTGTTTATTTTTCTGCGTATTTCTGCTGAACCGTGCATTCCTTTTGTGTACCAGCATATGTGCTTTCGCATTTCTATGCAGTTTTCTACTGCGTGTAGATGTTGTAGGGCTGTTTCAATTATTTCTGCGTGGGTTGGTGGCGGTGGAAGATTTCCCGTTTGCATTAGTTCTAGTGTGCGGGAGAATAACCATGGATTTCCCAGCGCGCCGCGTGCTATAAGTAATGCGTCGCATTTGCTTTCGGTTAGGCGTTGGAGTGCCATTTCTGGCGTGAAAATATCGCCATTGCCTATTACTGGGATTTTTATGGCGGATTTTACTTCTGCTATTGCATTCCAGTCGGCTTCGCCTGCGTAGTATTGGTCGCGGGTTCTGCCGTGAACGGCAACTGCTGCTGCTCCTGATTCTTGTGCAACACGCGCCATTTCTACTGCGTTTGCTGTTGCCGCTGTAAAACCTTTGCGAATCTTCACAGTAACTGGGCGCGAAGATGCATTCACCGCCGCTTCAATCATTTTTCCTGCAAGCGTTGGGTTTGTCATCAAAGCCGCGCCTTCGCCATTTTTTACTATTTTTGGCATTGGGCATCCCATGTTTATGTCAACTATATCGAATGGGCTTTCTTCCAGCCGTTTAATTGCCTCCGACAATATTTCTGGCTCATGCCCAAAAAATTGCACCGACCATGGTCGAATATCCGCATCGTTAGCCAGAAGCTTATAGGTATTTTTGTTGGCATAGACAATGCTTTTCGCACTTATCATTTCCGATACCGTTAGCCCCGCGCCTTTTTCCCACACCACCGACCTAAAGAATCTGTCCGTAACTCCTGCCATTGGTGCCATTATTAAATTGTTTCGCAATTGGACATTACCTAAGCTCATCATTATAACACAAGTTTTATCATTTCCCACGAAAAATTGCAAGGTTGTCTTCTTAGCCACATTATGCTATAATTACGGTTGTTTCATAAATCATGATGGTGAAAGGGTGGTGAAAAAAATGAAAGCGGCTATCCATCCGAAATATTTTCAGGCAAAAGTACGATGCAACTGCGGCAATGAGTTCGTTACGGGCTCTACGAAAGAAGAAATTCGCGTTGAAGTATGTTCCAAATGCC
>WQVV01000064.1 GCA_009785665.1 Defluviitaleaceae bacterium | reverse complement strand
ATTATTCCCGCAGTAGGGTCGATTTCTCTTTTGTTGATTATGTCCGTAATTATCGTTGCAATTGTAACAGGTAATTCGTCCGGTACTTTTACGCCCATGCTGACGGTTAATGAGTGTTGGTTATCCGTGTCTATGCACAGAACCTTTTTGCCTTGCCGAGCAAGGGCGAAACCGAGGCTTGCTGTTGTAAATGACTTACCGCAACCACCTTTTCGGTTTGTTGTTACTAAAACTTTGCTCATAATGGCCTCCTTTTTAATAGGGCAAAATTTTAGCGTTAATTTACCGTTGGATGTTTTAAGTAGAAAATTCAGCCCTTATTTTGTTTGGAAAAAGAGTGGAAAAGAATAACGCCAAACCCTCAACCCCTTGATTTTGCTGGGTTTTTGGATTTAGCGTTATTATCCCATATGGGCATTCCTACGCAGTATCAGCATTGCAAGCGGGAGACGATGTAAAAACCGTGCAAGAGAATCTAGGGCATCACGCCGCCGCATTCACTCTTGATGTCTACGGGCATGTCACGGAGCAAATGAAAAAAGATAGTGCCAACCGCATGGATAGTTTTATTAGGGGTATAAAGCAGGGTATATAATTCTCTAAGGGGTAAACGCAATTACAAGACATAAAAAAACCCTCGAAAACATCATGTTTTCGAGGGTTTTTCAGTTCGGAGATGAGGAGATTTGAACTCCTGCGCCGCTATTAACGACCTACACACTTTCCAGGCGTGCCCCTTAAACCACTTGGGTACATCTCCAAGATATACTAAAATTCAATTTTGCTAATTTGCAATCATGTTGCGATTGCAAAAGTTTGAAGAGTGAAGATATTTGCGGAAAAGATTTATTGATAGAAATTCAACAAACAAAAGTTTATCTCATTTTTCATGTAAGTGCAAGTTTTTTTTTGATACGTCAGAAATCTGCTGGAAATCACATCTGGTTTTAGGGCGTGTTTTCATTTTTTTGATGCAACATGCCATAGTATAATTGTTTCAGTTGAAAACGGTCTTGTGCTTGCGGTATTTTTGCCGCAAGCCTGCGCCGCGAAAAACCTTGCGCCCTGCTAGAACGCGACGTTTTTTCTCCTTGTCTTGCGACAAAAATTCTCGCAAGCACAAGACCGTTTTCAACTGATACTTTTTCCTATAAAACAGTGCCATATCCGCCTCGCAACAACCCTGCAAGTTTGCACTATCTTCGTAGGGCGAATATGGCACTGTTTTGGCGGAAAAGTATGAAACAACTATAATCCCTTGTCCTAAAACAACAGTTCCAAATCCACCTCGCAACAATCCTGCAAATTTGCAATTTGCATTATTTTCGTAGGCGGATATGGAACTGTTTTAACAAAATCAACAAAAAAAGTATAAGAACCTACAGTAGACCTCTTGCATAATTAGCCAACGCCGCCTTTGCGGTCTTTTTGGCACAAGCCTGCGTCGGCTGTTCCTTGCGTGCCGCTGGCACGCCGCGTCACTGCCTCCTTGTCTTGAAATCCGCGCAAATTCGGCATTGTCTAATTATGCAAGAGGTCTAGTCAATAAAATCACACCAAAGTGACGCAATTTTATTGACCGCGGGTTCTAAAAATTTACGAAGCGTTAGCGTTAGCCGAATCGGTTAAATGGTAAAGGCTCTCGAATCTATAGCCCAATCCTTTGTATTTTGTTATCAGCTCGTCTAGGATTTCGGCATTAGTTTTTGATACGTTGTGCAATAAAATTATCGAACCTTCATGCGTCCTTGGAATCAGTTTAGCAAAAGCTTCTTCGCGTGAAGGCTGCTTATCCACTTCCCAATCTTTATAGGCGGTTGACCAGAAAACTGTTTTGTAGCCTAGTTCTTTTGCGTGTTTTAGGTTTGTTTCGCTGTAAATTCCTCTTGGGGGTCGGTAGAATTTTGGAATATCTTCGCCGATTAGTTCTTTATAAAATTCCTCTACGCGAGAAAGTTCTTTGGCGAAAGATTCCATGTCTGCGATTTTGCTCATGTCGGGGTGGGTCATGGTGTGGTTTGCTACTACATGGCCTTCGTCTACCATGCGTTTTACTAGCTGTGGGTGGTCGCGAATGTAAGTTCCCACAACAAAGAACGCCGCTGGGACATTATGTTTCTTCAGCGTGTCCAAAATTCTTGGTGTAAAATCATTTTCATATCCCGCGTCAAATGTTACATACAAGACCTTATCGTTCTCGTTCCCCATGAAATACGCATCAAACTTTGCCAAATGTTCGGCAGTTGCGTTGGCTTCGGGCCTTCCTCCATCTTTTGGGAAGTAAACTCCCCAACTTTCTCCTGCGAAAATATTTGCGTTCGCAAGAATAATTGCTGTAATACATATTAAAGCACAAACGGCTTTTTCCATCTTACACAAAAAAATCACCTCAAAGAATATTTTGCATTTTGGCGCGAATTTTATGATAGTAATTTCTTGCATTCGGTGAATATTTTGATATACTTTAAAAAATGGCTTTTTTATAGCGTTACGGGGTATCTCTGTGCGAAAGTTTGTAAATGTTTTTTGTTTCATGGCACTTGTTGTTTTAATGGCTTTGCCCGTGTATGGGCGTGTGCCATTGCAGTTGGATTCGCCTGTGGTTATTTTGGTTGAGCAAACCACGGGACGAGTATTGTACTCACGAAGCGAACGGGTTAATCGTTATCCTGCGGATATATCGGTTTTGCTTACGGCATTGGTTGCGGTCGAGTATCTGGAACTTGATGAAGTTCTAGTAGTTGGCACAGAGATTAGAGGAATGCCTACAGGCTATGGGCCTAACATTCATTTTGAGGGCGAGACTATTACCGTGGATACACTTCTTCATGCGTTGCTTGTACGCGCTGGGAATGACACGGGGCGAGTTCTCGCGCTTAATGTTGTGCGTAGAATAGACGGAAGATTTAACATTCCGTATGAACAAGCACGGCACACGTTCGCAGTTATGATGAACGAGAAAGCGCGTTCTCTAGGCACACGCAATACGCATTTTGACAACCCCTACGGACGGCATTCTGTGAATCATTTTACAACGGCGTATGATATGGCTATCATCACGCGAGCATTCATGGAAAACCCTATTCTCGCAGAAATCGCAGGAACACGCATTTTTGAAGCCGACAGCCTTAACGGCGTAGAACATCACGCTCCAAATGTTAGACAATATTCGTGGACGAACAATAATTTGATGTTGCCCCACGCACCCCATGGGCATCCATATATAATAGGCGCGAAAGCTGGAAACAGCGCGACCGCTGGACACACACTAGCGGCGGCGGCATACAACGACGGAATGCAATTCGTAACGGTAGTAATGGGCGGAACAGACGCAGAAAGATGGCAAGACACCCGCCGATTAATGGACTACGGCTTTAGCAATTTCCGATTCCGCGAAGTATCACGCGAGAACGAAGTTATCAAAACCGTCCGTATAGAAAACCCCAGACGCGGCGATAGTTCATATCTAACGGTGCTTTCAAGCCGCGACTACACTACCCTATTAAGCAACTCAGAATACTCCGCAATCAACAGAACAATCACGTTCGACCCGCTTCTATACGTGGTGATGGACGACGAAGCCTACACAATTCCCACACTACGCGCCCCCATAACATACGGCGCGAGAATAGGCATGGCAACATACACTTCAAACGGGCAGGTAATTTTTGAAGCACCAGTAATATCTTCCCGCGCCGTGGAAGAACACAGTTTCGACAGTGACATGGACTACTATATAGCATTTATCTTTTCAAATATATTTACGCGCAGGGCATTGCCCATCTGGTTTGGTTTGTTCGGAATGGGTGTTGGCATCTTTGGCATCTACTTTGGCGCAACCGCCAACCGCCGCGCAGAAGACCGTCGTAGCAACAGATACAGTCGCTTCTAACGGTATCACCATTTTTTGCCGATATTACATGCATTGGCAGGTCACGCATACGTCACAAAAGCCAGATGCAATATTTCATATGAAACAACTGCAACAAAAATACACAGGGGAGTGTGATGTATGTTAAGGAGCATGACTGGCTTCGGGAGGGGCGAATGCATTCGTCATGATAGGAGGTTTAAGGTTGAAATAAAATCCGTAAACCACCGTTTTAGTGACTTTACCATTAAAGTACCGCGTGTGCTTAATCCTTTTGAAGACCGAATACGCCATCGCTTGGCAAAGGATATTGTTCGTGGAAAGGTTGACGTTTGGGTAAATTTCGAGAGTTTCACCATGGAAGATATTTCGATAAGGGTGAACGATGTTTACGCAGATGCATACATGTCAACTCTGCGTTCGTTAAGCGACCGATACAAACTTGGTGAAGTTTATATCGACACTCTCTTAGAGCTATTGGTAAACGCGCCAGATGTAATTGTGTCTGATAAACATGAAAAAGCCCTTAACTCTGACAAGTCAAGGGAAGAAGTTTGGGCAGGACTTTCAGAAGCATTGGAGCAAGCGTTGGAGCAATACAACCAAATGCGAACAACCGAAGGCACAGCCCTAGTAAGAGACGTAAAAGAAAAACACGACCATTCGTGCAAGCTAGTAGAAGAAATTCGAGAACGTGTACCACATGCCGCAGAAGAATATTCAAAAAAGCTACGCGAGCGAGTTCAAGACCTAGCAGGAAAATTAAACGGCAAAGGCGACGATGCGCGGCTAGTAACAGAAATAGTGCTACTAGCCGATAAATCCGACATAAACGAAGAACTAACCCGCCTAGAAAGCCATTTAAACCAACTAGACACAATGCTTTCCGAAAGCGGTGCAATGGGACGCAAAATGGATTTTCTAGTACAAGAACTTAACCGCGAGGCCAACACAATAGGTTCAAAGTCAACAGACATACACCTAACACGTTCAGTAGTAGACCTAAAAAGCATAATAGAAAAAATTCGAGAACAAGTACAAAACATAGAATGACGCAGTCATTTTTCGCCGCCAACATGCATTCAAGGCCACATGTACGTCTCGAAGCCAGTAACAAAGTTTAAAAAACCAAGTCTTACCTCCACGTCACCACCACCAACCCACTCAACCTCCAAAACAAAAAGCGGGGTCAAGGGGGCTGCGTCCCCTTGCAGGGTTTGGCGCGGGAAGCGTTCGCTTGCGCTCACTGCGCCATATGGAACAGCGTCCCAAGGTCTTAAATCTTTTAATCTTTTATCTTTAAAAAGGAGCGGTTCAAATGAGTAGCGCGTCTTTTAAATTAATTAATGTGGGATTTGGCAATACTGTACCCACAGCAAGAATTGTTGCGGTGGTGGGTAATGATTCCCTGCCAGTAAAACGTAGTGTGGGCGAGGCAAAGGAGAAACAAATGTTGATTGATGCAACACAAGGGCGCAAAACACGCGCAGTTATTTATACGGACAGTGGGCATCTTGTGCTGTCTTCGTTACAGCCCGAAACTATCGCTAACCGTTTTGAAAACGGTGGCGAAATTAATGCCAACGAAGCGTAGTTATTTACTATGCAGGGAATGTTGGTAATAATCTCGGGACCATCTGGCTCGGGAAAAGGTACGGTGGTTAAACGCCTAGACCCAGAACTCGGCTACGCGCTTTCGATTTCCGTGACCACTCGCGCCCCCCGTGAAGGCGAAGAAGATGGACGCGATTACTTCTTCACGTCGGAAGAAGACTTTCACAAAATGCGTGCAGAAAACGCCTTGCTTGAACATGCCGTTTACGTAGGCAATTACTACGGCACGCCGCGCAAGTACGTTGAGGAACAAATTGAAAAAGGCAAAATAGTGGTGCTGGAAATTGAAGTATATGGCGCGTTGCAGGTTAAGGAGAAATTCCCGTCTGCTGTGCTAATTTTTCTAATGCCACCAACCCTTCCAGAACTCGCGCAACGCCTAACCAATCGCGGCACGGAAGACATGGTGACAATCGAAGCGCGACTTAAAAAAGCTATGGAAGAAGTTCCATTAATCAGCAAGTACAATTACGTTGTAATCAACGATATAATCCCCGAAGCAGTGGAAAAAATTGATGCAATAGTTAATGCGGAGCGAATGAAGCCCATGCGTTCCGCCGAAGAAATCCAAAAATTTATCGACAGCGAAGCTGAAATGAAGGAGTTTTTACATTCATGCTAACCCCATCTTATTCAGAGTTAATGGACGTAATCAAGCAAGGCGAAAAGCTTGACAACCGCGTAACCAGCCGTTACACAGTGGTTTTGGCGGCGGCAAAAAGAGCGCGTCAACTTACCGACGGCGCAAACCCCCTAACCTATGCCCCAACTGACCGCGCAGTATCCATAGCCGTAAAGGAAATGAACGAGGGCAAATTGCGCATAAAAGTTCAAGATAACATGCTGGACGGCAGTTATGAACGCATGATAAAAGACCAGTACCGTTATCGCGGAATGACCGCGCTATCAAAAGACGACCTACGCGAAGACTTAAAACAAGACTACGCACCCACGCCCTACAACATGGACGACGACAACGACGACGTATATCGCAACAACGACCGTTTTGAAGAAGAGCCAACAGCAACAGCCGACAAAGAAGACGATTTCGCCCTATACGGAGACGAAGAAGACACAACATTCGACGAAGAAGACGAACCCAGTGAGTAGCTGCGCTACGGGCAACGCCGCTGACCTTTCTTCTGGGCCGCATGTACGTCTCGAAGCCAGTTACGATAGTTTAGGCTGGGGATTCGCGCTTGTGTGCGTTGATGTTTTGCATGGTGACGTTGACCGTTTGTTTCACTACAAAATCCCTGTGGAGCTTGCGGATTCTGTTTTTGCTGGGAAACGTGTGCGTGTGCCGTTTGGTAAGGGTAGCGGGATTAAGATTGGTTATGTCATGAGCCTTTCGGAAGCTCCGCCGCCTGACCTTGCTATTGATAAAATCAAGGATATTCACAGTGTTTGTGATGATTTCCCTGTGCTTACAGCGGAGACTATTTCCCTTGCCCATTGGATGCATGGGAAGTATTACACCACTTTGGCAGCATGTGTGAAGTGCATTGCTCCTAGCGCGAAGGCAGACGGGCGTTTCCCAATGTCGCGGCGAAAGCCGTCTGATGCGTTGCCTGTGCCTTCTACCGTGGCTTTGACGGCGGAGCAACAGCGGGCGGTTACGCAAATTTCAGAAATCATTAATGGGGGGGGACAGCCTCCTCTTTTGTTGCATGGCGTGACTGGTAGCGGCAAGACGGAAGTTTATTTGCATGTAATCGAAAAAGTTTTGGCGGCGGGGCGGCAGGCTATTGTTCTTGTGCCAGAAATCGCGCTTACGCCGCAAATGGTTGGGTTGTTTACTTTGCGTTTTGGGTCGGCGGTAGCGGTTACGCATAGTCGGCTTACACAGGGCGAGCGTTTTCAAATTTGGAAAATGGCTCTTACTGGGGAAACGCAGTTGATTATTGGGCCGCGTTCGGCTGTTTTCGCGCCGTTTCCTAATCTGGGTCTAATTGTTATTGACGAAGAACACGAGCATACTTATCATTCAGAGACAGCACCAAAATACGATGCCCGTCAAGTTGCCATAAAACGCGGCGAATTATGCGGCGCGGCGGTGGTATTTGGTTCGGCTACGCCTAGTTTGGAATCGTATTTTCGTGCAACGGAAGCCCCTACACGCTACGCGCTTGCGTGTCTTACGGAGCGTGTAAACAAAACCCTTCCAGAAATCCATATTGTGGACATGCGTCGTGAATTAACGCGTGGGAACACTTCCGTTTTCGCAGGGTCTTTTCAAGAAGCCTTAGCCGAAACTTTGGCTGATGGGCAACAGGCAATTCTTTTCTTAAATAGGCGGGGGTATTCGTCTTTTGTGTCGTGTCGTTGGTGCGGGCATGTTATGACCTGTGATTCATGCCGCGTAAATCATACATATCACGCGGATAAAAAAAGGCTTCTGTGCCATTACTGCGGAAAGGGCGTGGCAATGCCCGAAAAATGCCCAGCCTGCGGGTCGGAGCATATAAAGCGGGCTGGCACGGGAACGCAGAAAGTGGAAGAAGAAATTTCAGAAATGTTTCCAAACGCAAAAGTTTTACGAATGGACATGGACACCACTTGCGGCAAACACGGACACGCAAAAATCCTAGATGCGTTCAAGGCGGGTGAAGCGCAAATTTTAATAGGCACACAAATGGTTGCTAAGGGGCTGGATTTTCCCAAAGTGACTATGGTTGGTGTTGTTGCAGCGGATATGTCTTTGTTTACGGGGGATTTTCGGGCGGGGGAATATACTTTTCAGTTGCTTACGCAGGTTGCTGGGCGAGCGGGGCGTTCTGCTGATGCTGGGCGGGTGTTCATTCAAACTTACAATCCCGAGCATTACGCAATCATCCTTTCAGAAAAAAGCGACTACGAAACTTTTTACAAACATGAAATGTCGCTTCGTAGGGCTATGAATTATCCGCCGTTTTCGTTGGTGTTTTCGATTATGTTTACTGGGCCTTCCGAACGCGAAGTCATAGATGTTTTGAAAAAGCTCGCGGCAATCATGGAATACTGCAACGCAAAAGACGGCAAAAACAGATTTGAACTAATCGGATTTTCGCCAGCGTTTGTTTCGATGATAAAAAAACAATTTCGCTGGAAATTGCTTGTAAAATGCCGAGAAGAAGCACCACTTGTCGCATTTGTGTTATATTGTATTAGGAAGCTTAGAGAAAACGACCCTTTAAAAAATTTGACAACACATTTGACGCTGAATCCGATAATGATGGAGTGAAAATAAATGGGAATAAGGCAAGTTCGCAAAGAAGGCGACGACATGCTCAAAAAGAAATGCAAGCCAGTAAAAGAGATTACCGCTCCGATTCTGGAATTACTAGACGACATGAAGCAAACCCTACGCGATTTAGATGCAGTAGGTATTGCCGCGCCGCAAATTGGCACGCTAAAAAGAATCGCGGTAATAGAATTTGATGAAGAATTATACGAACTAATCAACCCAGAAATAATAGAATCCGAAGGAAATCAAACCTGCAACGAGGCATGTTTATCCGTGCCAGGGCGGTGCGGAGATGTAGACCGTCCGTTTGAAGTAACAGTGCAGGCGTTAAACCGAGAAGGCGAGTCGTACACCGTAACTGTGGATGACTTTTTAGCGTCGGTATTTTGTCATGAACTTGACCATTTGGATGGGGTGCTTTTTCTGGATAAAGCCCGAAATATCCAAATGATTAATGAAGAACAGCTACGCGCCCGCAAAAAAGCCCGCAAAAAGCGCATAGAACAACGTCGCGCACAAGGTTTCCGAACGGGAGGTCGCCGCCGATGAATATAGTCTTTATGGGAACTCCCGCGTTTGCTGTGTCTTCGCTTAACGCGTTGCTTTCGCGGCATAACGTGGTTGCTGTTTTCACCCAGCCAGACCGCCCTTCTGGGCGCGGGTATAAATTGCAAACAAGTCCTGTAAAAGATGTCGCGCTAGAGCATGGTATTCCTGTTTTTCAGCCGCAAACCTTGCGCCTTAGCGAGTCGCGAGAAATCCGCGAGCAGTTGAAAAATCTGGGCGCAGATGTTTTTGTTGTTGCCGCTTATGGGTTGTTGCTTCCCAAAGGCGTTCTTGCAATGCCGCCAAAGGGCTGCATTAATGTACATGCTTCGCTGTTGCCCAAATATCGCGGTGCATCTCCGATTCATTCTGCGTTGCTAAACGGCGACAGCGAAACAGGAATCACCATAATGCACATGGACATTGAGCTAGATACAGGCGATATAATTCTGCAAAAATCTTTGCCTATAACCAAAGACGAACACTTCCCCCAATTACACGACCGCATGGCAGAATTAGGTGGCGAAGCTTTGCTGGAAGCCCTAGAACAAATAGAAAATGACACAGCCGCAAGAATCCCGCAAGGAGAAAATTTCTCATATTCCCCAATAATCAAAAAAACCGACGGGCAAATTAACTGGGCAGACTGTGCGGAAAAAATAATAAACCAAACCCGCGCACTAGACCCTTGGCCTAGTTGCTACACCATGCATAATGGGCAGCCGCTAAAAATTTGGCGCGTAGAAGAAACAGAAGCCCCCAGCCAACCAACCGACACAACCAACGGAACAATCCTAGCCGCCAACCCAACAGATGGCTTAATAGTAAAATGCGGCGACACCGCAATAAAAATCACAGAACTACAAGCCGTAGGCAAAAAAAGAATGCCCGCGACAGATTACTTGCGCGGGCAGAAAATTAATGTTGGTGAATTGTTTTAGGGCGTGTTCCCACCACGGAAACGACACGCCTTTTGGTCAATTTTGCGCCACTCTGCGTCGGGATTTCGCTTGCGTCCTTCTAGGACGCGGTACGAAACCCTCCTTGATTGGCTCAAAATTGCCGCAAAAATCGTGCCATTTCCAATGGAAAATCACTCGCTTTTTTTAGGTATACGGAATGCCGAAAACATTTACTGACGACGAGCTAAGTCTGTGGGCTTTTACGCAGAATTGACGACAGGCAAAGCCCAATTTCAAACGAAATCGCTATATGATTTTCCTAAACTCTTGTTCAATCCAAGCCATATCATCATCAAAATACTCATGCTCGTTTTCATTCAGAATCAACTTTGTGGGCAGCTCTGCGCAAATTAGGGATAATTCATCGTACTCTTTCTTGAAGTGCGTTTTTGTCGAGATACAACCGCACCTTGCAACTTTTTCAAGAAGTTCGCTGTAAATTGCCAGTACAGCCTTGAACCAGTCCTTTACATAATCCGCATCATTATTGAAATTCTGTCTGCTGTTTTCATAATCCCATTTAAATACATTGTCGCAAGTCTTTGATAATTTATGCAACGAATACTGGAACTCATCCGAAGAACAATCATCAGCGGCAAAAAATGCAAGGACTTCTTTGTAAACAGGTAGAAGTGCCTCAATTTCACTGCGGCGGCTTATTATATATGCCTCAACGCATCTTCCTGCCGCTTGACCTGTTTGGGAAGATACATCTTCCTCTCGAAATTGATAAAATGAACTGCACATCAACCACTTGTACTCAAAGTATGCACTCATGTCTTTTCACCCCATCATTTCTAAATACTTCTGAAAGAGCAATAAATTCGCGCAAGTTTTCAATCATGTTTGGTATATTATTCATGAATCTGCAAATTTGACTTTAACTATTTGTGTGGATTAGGAGTTTATTGAATATACGCATATTCTTCCAAGCAAAATGGAACCAGAGGAGATTTTGATGATACACCACGAGACGGATGGAACGGATGCCCTTCTTTTGTTAAATTGTCGCCTTTTTTCAATGCTTTCCAGATATGATTCTGATTTGATTCTGAAATAACTTTTACAATTTCTTTTAGACAGTCTTTAAGATACGTTTTTTTCTCTATCGAAGTACCCCATGCAGCTAAAATAGTATATGCTTTTTTATTAAATATTTTTTTAATATGTTCAATATTTATTTCATGAAGTTCTTCATTGATACATGAGTCAATATATTTAGTCTTGATTGCACGTTGAGGATAAATATTTAACATTATAAAACTGTCAAAGCTATTATTTAGTGCAATTTTTTCGACTATCCCAACAGTTTTATCAAGTTTGTGTGGTGTTGCTGTATGTGGATTTACCCCAAGACAAACTAGAGGATTGCATCCCTTAGTGCCAAGAACAAAGCGAGAACCATTATCATCTGTATTGACATATATCCAATCTTTTACAACTATTTTTTTCATGCTAATCTCCATTCTATCGTTATCATAAATCAAGGCGTGTTGCCACTACCTTCTTGAATTGCACCGTTTTTTTCAAGCCATGCTATTAAAAATGCCCTATCGTTATTCGCTGATACTTCAAACCATTGTGAACACAAAAAATATTCAAAGCCCCATACCGTAAAGGGCTTAGAATAATATCTAACCTTGTCAAATTTATCTGTAGCCAAAACAAGCAACGGATAATCAATGCCAAATGTATCTTTTGAATATTCTCTCGTTCTCATTAATTCAATTTCTTCTTTACTTACAGAGTCACTCGCTAACGTGTTACGAAGTAAAGTTTGTGCTATTTTGCCGATTTTTAATTCAGCAAGTGAATCAGGTTTAGAAATAATAGATTCTGCCTGATTTGAACGCCGTCTTGTGATTGGTTTATCACCCCCAAACATTTTCACAAGTTGAAAACTACGCATGAATAACTCTGATGTGTCCGATACTCCATCACTTGCGATAAGTATTGGTTTCAAAATGAGGTTGTTAAAATCATCATTAGCGATAATTCGGGTAACAAACTCATATCCATTGTCTTTGAGTATGTTATTTAGGGTAGTCATACACGGCTCTAAATCGTCTAGTATGGCATTATTAATTTTAGGCGAAGCGAAAATAATATCTGCATAGTTCATATCCAAATAACCTTTTAAGCATAATACCGTTCGTATGATTTTCTTGACAATTCGAGAAACCATCATATCATTCACACTATATTCTTAGACTGTGTAAACATTTGGTGGTAATCCCTCATATTCACTCTGAACGTATTTGATGAATTCTGCAATAGTGGAACAGTCAAACCATCCACTTTTTTCGTTTAATATAAAAAGTCTATCATATCCATAATATTCTATCAAAAAATCCCAACCTGCTTTTGTAATGTACGCAAGTAATATTTGACAATAATCAAAAATTTCTATAACTATACTTGGCTGCTTGAGCTCATTTTCAAAATAGGCTGTTCCTTTGGGTAGGGGGTATTTGTACCAAGCCAATACTTCACTCACAAGCGCACCTCCAATATAAATAATGTTTGTTCATTAAATATAGCTTGCTTTACACCCACGCAAAATGGACAGGGTTGGTTAGGAAGCAACTTGGTTTAATGGTACTGCTGTGGTGACAAGTGGCTATTTCACACCACTCATCACCATTTGAACTGGACTAGCTATGTGTTGCTGGTGTTACTGTGCTATTTTCAAAGCAGTGTCACGCTTTTTCTGAACAAAGTATTCATCAGCAACCTTTTTAGCGAAGGCTTAGTCAATTTCTACAGGGCCAACGAAGTTGAAAATAACCTCAACAAACTGGTTGCGGTTCGCCCCACGCTTCTTTTCAGGTTCATGGACGATTATCTTGTCGATAAAGGCGTTTATCAAAGCTGGCGTAACTTCCCGAAACTCTAAATGTTGTTTGGTTAGTTCGATAAACTTATCTACCCCACCAAGTTGGTTTTCATTGTCCGTTATTGAGATTTCAAGTGCATTTACTTCTTCAAGAAGGGATTTTTGTTCCCCTTCGTACTTGGCAGACATTTTGGCAAACCGCTCATCTGATAGCTTGCCAACAACATTGTCCTCGTAAATACGCTCAAATAGCTTGTCCAGTTCTTCAATACGAGTGCGTTTTTGAGCAAGACTGCGCTTGTTTCTTGCTATTTCAGCCAGCTTATCCTTCTGTGATTTCTCCATCATTCCTTTAGCGAAGGCTTCTGTATCGAAATTTACATACTCCATTGTTACCTTCAAAATGGAGCGAACCACATTTACAAGGCTTTTCTCCCTAATGTAGTGACAAGTACACACCCTTGGTTGTTGGT
>WQVV01000063.1 GCA_009785665.1 Defluviitaleaceae bacterium | reverse complement strand
AATATAATCTTGTTTTTCTCTTGCTGTTCTCTTGCTGTTGAATATCCGAGGGCTTTTTTGTGTACATACTTACAAGTGACACCTATTCCCATTTTATAGCAGTTTCCTAGCATATAAAAAAGGTTGAGTTACTGTAACTAGACAGTAAACTCAACCTTTTTAATACTTTTATCTAAAGTGCTGTGTCATTTGCATATACAGCATATCAGCTAGACCAAAACCACCTTGTTCTGCGGCTTTGTCGGAAATTACTTCGTCCAGCATTTCTGTAAAGATGCGTTCGGCGTTACCTCTGGGAATGAATCCGTCTTCATCGAAGTTGACGCTACGCATTTGGCGGAACATCATATTTAGGAAGTATGATTCAAACATTTCTGCGGCTTCGCGAATTTGGGCGCGTTCGCTTTCTTCGATAGATTTATCTTCTCTGCCCATCATTTGCGTTAAAATCGCTTGGAACTGGGTGAACTCGTTATCGGTGTTTTGCACCTGCATAATTGCGGCGCGTGATTCTATTGTTGATGAAAGGATATTTGAAATTTCCATTTAGAATCCCCCTAAAATTAGCGTACTAGCTGATTGGCAGTTTGAAGCATCTCATTTGATGTGGTGATTCCGCGTGAGTTTGTATCGAAGGCGCGTTGTGCGGTGATTACACCAATCATTTCTTCAGCTATGGAGACGTTAGACATTTCTAGGTAGCGTTGGATTAGACGACTCATTCTGCCTGTGTCGCCGTCAGCTTCGCCAAGAGCCTCGCCAGATGCAACGGTTTGCCTAAATAAATTACCGCCGATTCCTTCCAAACCATTAGGATTAGCGAATTGAACTAGACGAATTTGGAAGCCCAAGTCCTCAACGTCACCATCTGGATTTAATGCCCACATGTTGCCCTCGAAGGTAACAGTAACATCACGAGAAGTGATTCCCTCTGGGATAATTATTTCGTCACCATCAACGCTCATAACGGGGAAGCCTGATGATGTAGTAAGCATAAGCGTACCATCTTCTAGTGGCATCAAGTGGAAAGAGCCGTCGCGGGTGTAGAAATACTCGTCAAAGTTGGTGCGGATTTCAAAGAATGCAGAGCCTTCAATAGCAAAATCCATTTCTCTACCTGTTGATTGCATAGAACCTTGTGTAAAAATGCGTGTTGTGGCGGCAGGGCGTACACCATGTCCCACTTGCAGATTAACAGGGCGACCTGTCATGTTTACAGGGTCAAGGTCTGTGCGTTGCATTGTTTCATACAAAAGAGATTGAAACTCCAAGCGTTCGCGCTTAAAGCCTGTTGTGTTTACATTAGCAATATTGTTGGTTACGGTATCAATCTTTAACATTTGGGCGGTCATGCCCGATGCAGATGTCCAAAGAGAACGCATCATAACAAATCATCTTCCTTCACAGAAAAAATTTTTGACTACCTATCAATATAATATATCGGTAAGAAGCTGTTAAATCGTTAGCCTTTATCCTCTACGGGCTATGTCGTTTACTGCGCGTTGTAGTGTTCCGTCTTGAATTGTAATCATGCGGGCATTGGTTTCGTATGAACGCGAAATAGTAATCATGTTTACCATTTCTTGAACAATGTTTACGTTTGAGCCTTCTAGGAAACCTTGTTGAATTGTTCCCTCAAAGTCAATCATTGTTCCTTCGGTGTAGTCTGATACGCGGAATAGATTGTTTTTCGCTTTGCGCAAGCTGTGGAAGCCTTCTGGCGTGAAGTTTTGTATACGAATGGTGTCTACATATTCATCATTTACATAAATGCGCCCTTGCTCATTTATGACTATGTAGCCCTCTGGAAGTTGAATGTTGCCATTTTGCCCCTGTACTAACGCACCTTGGTTTGTCATTAAAAGACCGTTTGCCATTGTGAATGAACCATCACGAGTAAACAGTTCCTCGCCGTTTTCTTGAACAACAAACAGCCCCTGTCCTGCAATGGCTAAATCCAGAGTGTTACCCGTTTGTTGGAACGCGCCCTGCCCAAACACAGTAAAAACGTCGTCAACAAATACACCTGGGTTTATATGCCCAATTGGCACATGATTAAACATTCGGATTCCAGGGTCGTTCATTCTTGACATTAGCACGTCAGAAAACTCGTGCGACACTACTATGTCACGTTTGTGACCTGTGGTGTTTACATGTGCAATGTTGTTTGTTACTACGTCCATGCGTTGCATGTTTGTAATCATACCTAACGCAGACGTATAAATACCTCTAATCATTTGGTTCCCCCCAAATATATTATTTGAAAAAATTTTCTGGCTTCAAGACGTATGCGCGGCTTACCAACGCATGTAGTCGGCGAAATGCGGCTGTGCCGCCCCGCTTAACGTGATGTTTTGTGGTCTAGTGGGTTGATTTTGCCTTGCGATAGATATTCAATGTAGCGACCTGTGCCTATTGCTACGCAGGAGATTGCTTCATCAGCGATTATGGCGTTTATGCCTGTTTTTTCGCGGATTAGCTTATCAAGACCGTATAGTAGGCTTCCGCCGCCTGTCATTACTATGCCTCTGTCTGCAATGTCGGAGGCTAGTTCTGGTGGAGTTTTTTCTAGTACAGTGTGAACTGCTTCTACTACGGCGGTTACAGATTCTTGCAAGGCTTCCTGCATTTCCTCTGAGGTAACGGAGATATTTTTTGGCAAACCAGATACCAGATTTCGCCCGCGAACTTCCATGCTAACAGAAGCAGGGCGAGGGAACGCCGTACCCACATTGATTTTCAAATCTTCTGCGGTGCGTTCGCCTATTAGAATGCTGTGTTTTTTGCGCATATATCTGATTATTGCTTCGTCGAAATGGTCGCCGGCCGTTTTTATTGAAGTGCTTACTACCGTGCCGCCGAGAGAAATAACAGCAACATCGGTTGTACCCCCTCCGATGTCTACTACCATACTACCACATGCACGCGCAATGTCAATACCCGCGCCAATAGCGGCAGCAATTGGTTCTTCTATTATATATACTTGACGCGCCCCTGCTTGAATTGCAGCATCTTCTACGGCGCGGCGTTCTACTTCTGTTACATTGGACGGAACACAAATGGCAATTCTTGGTTTGCGCATTAGGGGACGACCAACGGCTTTGTTTATAAAGTATTTTAGCATCTTTTCTGTGGTATGGTAATCGGAAATTACTCCCTCTCGCATGGGACGGATTGCGATAATATTACCAGGGGTACGCCCAAGCATACTGCGCGCTTCCTCGCCCACCGCTAGAATCCTATCGGTGTTTTTGTCGATAGCAACAACAGACGGCTCTGTAAGTACCGTCCCTTGCCCCTTGATATATACCAGAATAGTAGCTGTTCCTAAGTCAATGCCGATGTCTGTTCCCATCATATATTATAAGTCCCTTCATATTACACCAACTCGAACGCAAGTTGATGTCAAAACTGTACTATTATACCGCTTTTAGAACCTGCGGTCAATAATTTTGCGTTGTCCTAGCGTAGAGTAGCGTTTTCACAGGTTTTCGCCAGCGACGACGCGTACCCTTGCGGTACGCTAGGAGCTGGCGAGAAACTGTGGGAACGCTAGGCTGCGCTAGGGCAGCGCGAAATTATTGACCGCAGGTTCTTATATCCGTTGTGCAAACTCTCTTTGAATATTTCGTGCTACGTCTTTTTTGGCGGCTGTTTCGCGTTTGTCGTAAAGCTTTTTGCCTCGCGCAAGTGCTATGTCAATTTTTACATAACAGCGCGAAAAATATGCCTTTAGTGGAACAATTGTATATCCGTCCTGCGTAACCCCTGCACGAAGTTTATTAATCTCCCGACGGTGCAAAAGAAGCCGCCGCTTACGAACAGGGTCAAGATTGAAAATATTCCCGTGGGAATATGGGGAAATATGCATTCCTTCTATAAAAGCAGAACCGCCTTCTATTCTAATATAACTTTCCTTCAAATTGCAACGCCCTGCACGCATAGATTTTACTTCCGTGCCAGACAATGATATTCCCGCTTGAAATGTCTCTTCAATAAAATATTCGTGGAATGCTTTTTTATTTTGCGAAATTAGCTTGTCGGTTTTCTCTTTCGCCATATTTACACCGCCTTTCCAATGAGTTACAGTATATATGCATTTAAGACGAAATGAAAGGGTTTACAATGATGATTAGAAAATTTTTTACAAATTTACAAGAAAAAAGACGCGAACGTCGCGCCAAACGTGCAGCAAGAACTCCATTTGAAAAATTAAAGCGGCGTTATCGGGTTTTTCAAGTTGGATTTTTTCTGCTGCTTGCGGTTTTGGGATTTACGGTTTACACAAATTATGATTACTGGGTTTTTAAATTATTGCTTGCAAATAATTATGTATTCACAGACGCGCTAGACGAATTTTATAGTTTGCATATCCGCGAGGAGAACAGACGCAGTTTTCATCGTGATTTTGATAGGGTTGTGATTTCTGTGGTGACGGGGGAACTTGCCGCCATTAATAATGATAGGCATACGTATTTGTATTCGCCGCAAGCAATCACCCGTGCGCGTGAATTTGATAGGGCTGTTGGGAGAACAACAAATATAGAGCCGCTTTCTGATGACACTGTGTTGTTGTTTATTCCTAATATTTCACAGGCAACGCGGCAGTTTGTTTTCGACAACAAAGATGAATTGGCGCAATACACAAATTTAGTACTAGACCTTCGCGGAAATCACGGCGGCTGGTTAGCCGATGCTTACCGAATCGCTGATTTATTCGTTCCAAATGGCGCGGTGCTAAGTTATCACCACACAAGAATGTCTTTCTTCTCGCAAACAATTACTTCCGATAACGACCCATTTTTTAACTTCGAGAATATAATAATCCTACAAGACCGACGCACCGCCAGCGCGGCAGAGGGTTTAATTATGGCGTTAAACGAACATCTGCCCGAAACCACTACCATAGGCCAAACAACTTTTGGGAAGGGGACGGGGCAAGTTACAATTCCTCTTACGGGAGGATATGCTGTTCGCGCAACGGTTTTGCAAGTTCTTGGACCGCAAGGGCAATGCATTCATGCTGTGGGTGTTCCGCCTGATATTGCGCTTCCATATTATATCAACTTAGTGGAAGCCGCATTGGAAATGATTTATTATTCACTTGACTAACAACTTGTTGTTGATATTCCAATAAACTCTTGGGCGAGGGGGGCGACACTGATGTTTGAAGTGCATTTTTACGAAGATAAACAAGGAAATCAGCCCATAAAAGATTTATTGATTGCCTTGAGAAACAAAGCGAAAACCAGCAAAAATGATAGGATTCAGTATCAGAAGATACTTGCCTATATCCGAGCTTTAGAGAAATATGGCACAAAAGTTGGAGAACCCGTGATAAAACACATTGATGAAGATATTTGGGAACTTAGACCGTTATCTCATCGCGTATTTTTCTTTTACTGGCGCGATAATAAATTCATATTGTTGCATCACTTTGTCAAAAAGACCAGCAAAACGCCACAAAGAGAGATAGAACAAGCAAAACGTGTCAAAAAAGATTTTCTGGAAAGGAATGACTGACTATGCAAAATTCAACCAACTTTAGAGATTTTTACAATGACGATAACAATATTTTACCTATCGACAAGGCTAAAATCGAATTTGAGGTGGATTTGATTGGAAAATTAATTGACGCGAGGGAATCAAAAGGACTTGCGCAAGATAAGTTGACGATTGTCCCCAGTGAAAATTTAGACGCAGTATAAGCAACTATAATTGAACACCAAGGGAGGCCGCCAAATATGAGGCTATTCGTAACGGGAGATGTTCATGCAAACCATGATTACGACAAATTAAAAAAGTTCCGCCATCAAAAAAAAGCAGAACTTACCCTAGATGACTACATTGTAATATGTGGGGATTTCGGTATTTTGTGGGACGGAGACAGACACGACAAGTATTTTAAAGAAAAGGTATATGGGGATTTCCCCTGTACAATTCTGTGGGTGGATGGCAATCACGAAAATTTTGACGCGCTTGCAACTTACCCAATAGAAGAGTGGAACGGCGGCAAAGTTCGCCGTATTACCGATAGGATTCTGCACCTAATGCGCGGGGAAATTTTCACGCTACCAAAGGGCGAAGAAAGTATAAAAATTTTCGCACTAGGCGGCGCAATGTCCACCGACCGTGGTTATGACACAGGAAATAACCGCGGCTGGTGGCCTCAAGAATTACCAAGCGAAGACGAAATAAAAAACGCCATCAACAACCTAGTAGCCCACAAGGAAACTGTAGACTACGTTTTCACCCACGACGCGCCCCCAAATGTGTTGCATGAAGCCAATATACTAGACCCCAGAACAGGCGAAATACGACGCTCCGACCCAACATTAAGTTCCGTACTTGGAAGCCTATCCCGCGTTTTAAACTTCAAAGGCTGGTACTTTGGGCATCATCACAGAGATTTAAGCCACGGGAAATTTCATTGCTTGTATCAAACAATTGTTGAATTGACTTAAAGCCTGTTCTCACCACAGAAATATCACACGCCTAGTTGAAATTTCAACTCCTGTCTTATATATGGTATAATGGCGTTGCACAGTTTTGGAATTGTGGAGGGGTTCGGTTGGGGAATGTGAAGCGACAACACAAAGACACCATGTTTCGTGGGTGGTTTAAGATACCGCAGAATTTTTTGCACTTACTCAAGCATTGCAAAGGCGATACGACACTTACCACCGACGATATAGAATTATTCGATTTGGAGTCGGTCGTGATTATTCGTGGTCGGCGAAATGATGTCTCCTTTATTACAAAGGATAACAGGCTTATAATTTTGATTGAGCATCAATCTTCTCTTAACCCGAATATGGCTTTTCGGTTGTTTTTGTACTACATGGAACTATTACATTTGTGGATAAAGTCAAACAGTGAAATCAATTTGTATGGCAACTCCAAAATTGAGAATTTCCCTCTGCCAGAATTTTATGTTGCCTACAATGGCGAAAAACCACTGGAAGAAGAGTTTTCAACATTTAAGCTTGATTATGGTGGTGTAAAAGTTGAAGTAGAAGTCAAAATTTTGGATATTCACTTTGAGAACTTAGAAGATACCAGACCAGACAACGCACTTGCTGGATATTCATTTTTTTACAAAGTATTTGATGATGGACTACAGGCAGGGTTGTCTAACGAGGAGGCTTTTGTCAAAGCCAGAGAAGAGTCTATGTCTCGCGGGTATTTGAAAGATTTTATAAATAAGGAGGAGTTCATTATGGATTACAAAGACCATCTTTTTGATTATGATATACA
Source organism: Defluviitaleaceae bacterium (assembly GCA_009785665.1). Classification (GTDB taxonomy): domain Bacteria; phylum Bacillota; class Clostridia; order Lachnospirales; family WQUN01; genus WQVC01. The sequence continues at coordinate 6,320 of WQVV01000063.1, read as the reverse complement.
GCTTAGGTTGCAGGGCGAAGCAAGAGGTAAAGCAAAAGAGGCAGAAGAAAACATACTCTTGGCAATGAAATACGATTCGTCTAACGCATTAATTGAAGAAATTGCAAAGAAAGCAAATATATCTGCGGCTAGGCTGGACGAGTTAAGGGCAAGTACTGAAACAAAAGATACGGGGGTTGCGTAAACGCAACCCCCGTATTGATTCTCTTGCGAGAAGGTGTACATATTTTGTTGACTTGTGAAAAAATTAGCGAAGAAGTTGTAGCAAGTTGTTTGGTAGTTGGTTTGCTTGAGAAAGCATAGAAACTGCTGCTTGTTGAAGTACGTTTGTCATGGTGAAACGCATCATTTCGCGTGCAATGTCTGCGTTTCTTACGCGGCTTTCTGAATCTTGTAGGTTTTCGCTGGAGATGTCCAAGCTGCGCATGGTGAAATCCATACGGTTTTGGAGTGAGCCGAGGTTTGCGCGTGTACGGCTGATGTCATCAATAGAAGCGTCAACAGCGTTGATGAATGGGGAAATGGTAACGCCATTACCAATGCCACTACCTGCCGCAGGAGCAGACATAGCAGAAGCCAACAAGCTAACAGTCCAGCCTGCGCCTGCTACTGCGCGTGAAACGGTTTCAAAGTCAAAGTTTATACCTTGAGATGCATTTGCGCCAACTTGGAAAAATGCTACGTTGTTGCCAGAAGTATTTGCGCCAACGAAAGCTCTAACGGCATTAGATTGGTTAGTGAAAGACATTCTCATAGCACCGCCGTTATTTGCAGCTAAATCGTCGATTTCGCTATTGATGTCTGCTAATTGTGTTTGCAAATTAGTGATAGTTTCAGCCACTGTAGCTCCTGCTGTTGCAGCGTTCGCCATTGCGTTGGTTACGATGGTTATTGCATCTGCGGCAACAGCCACTGCTCCAGCCAAACCACCATCCCTGACCTGACCAAAGTTAGCAAGAACAATTGCAGCTACTGCTCTGTCAAAGGCAGCTTGTGCGGCACCACTAAGGGCAGTATCACCTGGGTTTAGTTCACTTAGCATGTCAATTGCTGCGGTGGTTATGTTAGCTTGATGTTGAAGAGCCGCACCAACTACAGCTTGGTTCTGAGCAGATATTGCCATTTCGCCACTAGCTGTTACAACAGTGGCTGTCATTGCTGGGCCCATTGCAAGTACGCGGTTGGTGTTAAATTCTATACGGTTTTGCATAGAAAGGATTTCGCGACCAAGTTGACCGATTTCTTGTTCAATAAGTCCTCTTTGGTCTTGTGTGTTGGTGTCGTTTGATGCTTGAACCATAAGTTCACGTACACGTACAAGCATGTTTCCGATTTCTTCCAAACCACCTTCGGTTGTAAGAAGCATTGCTTGACCGTCTTGTGCGTTACGGCTTGCTTGGTCAAGACCGCGAATTTGTGCGCGCATGTTTTCGGAAATTGCTAAACCTGCGGCATCATCAGCGGCTGAATTGATTCTAAAACCGCTGGAAAGTCTGTTGGACGCTCTACCTTGCTCTAGCCCAACGTTTTTCATGTTTCTGTGCGCGTTAAGCGCGAAAATGTTTGTGCGTACTACCATGTTAGACATACTGTTACCTCCATGTATAGGGTTTCTCCCTGAATTTTGGCCTGTTACGGCCGCAAAACAGAAAAATCAATGGTTTTCTGCTTTGCACCCGCAACAGGCGGCGATACAATCGCATTTCTTGCCAGCTAGGAAATTGTTTATGGCTTCGAGACGTGCATTTAAGCTTGAGTGGAAGGTCATCGGCGAAATGCGGTTGTGCCGCTTATGAGACTGCTTTTGCTTTGCGTCTTTCATTGCGTTTCACAAGATTTACTTTTCTTGTTTCTTTTCTTGCCTCCCTTTCTTCGTTTAGTTTTGCAAGAGCTTCTTTCGCTTCTACGTCGCCTGCGTTGGCTAGTATTTGAAGCTCGCTTTCGATATGCCTTGTTCTTAAAATTTTCAAATCTCTTGGTGCGTCTACACTTAGGGACAGTGAATTTTTTGCCCCTACTCGCGAACAATAAATTTTGATGTTGTCCCCGATTGTCATGTACTCGCCTTCCTGCAATGCAATGTGCAACATTTGATTACCTCCTTGGCTTTTTGTTTTGTAAACTAAAGCAGGCTTTTCTTTACAGCCACTTTGGAGGAAAAAATTGTTGTTAAGGTTTTGTCGTAGACAGACGATATAATTATTGAACCCCACAAGAGAAGCACAGTTGCTCCATCAAGAGGGGTTCGAGAAAAACGATATGTAAACCGCTTCAACATAAGTTTCGGAAAAACTGCTGTAAAGTAAAGCCTGCATTTCTTTACATATTATCGCCCCGTGTTTCTTCGTCTATCCAGCTAAGAAACGCGGTATGACTGATGTTAAGTTGCCGTCCCGCTTCGCGTGAAGATATTTTTCCGTTAAGCCATTTTTCACGTAGTTCATAGAATAAGGCTGTGCGTTCTTTTGGTTTTCTTCCAAGTTGTATGCCTTTTGCTTTGGCGGCGGCTATTCCTTCTGCTTGCCTTTGAAGCATGAATGACCGCTCAATTTCTGATGCATAACTCAACAATTGAAGCACAATATGGGACACCAACGCCGCTGTTAAATCGCGGTCTTTTTTTCGTGTGTCCAAAATGGGCATGTCAATTACAACAATATCTGCGTTCATTTCCATTGTGATAACTCGCCATTGTTCAATTATGTCGCTGTAATCCCTGCCAAGCCTGTCGATACTTTTTACCACAAAAATATCGCCAGACTTTATTTTTTTCATCAAGCTTTGATAAACTGGTCGGTTAAAATCTTTGCCCGACATTTTTTCAACCAAAATGCCTTCCTCTGGTACTCCAAATTCTCGCATAGCCAAAATTTGTCTAAACTCGTTTTGTTCCCGTGTTGACACTCGTACATATCCGTATAATCGTGTCATGTGTTACCGCCTCCCGTTAAATTTTGTTTCTATTCGATTATAAATAGCGGTTGTACATATCGTTTGACGCTATGTACTTTACCAAATTAAAAGCAAAAGCCAGTGACTCTGAAAAGCGGAGTCACTGGCTTTTGTGGTTAAAACCATTAAGGCGTGTTCACATTACCTAGGGCGTGATTCGCGTAGTGGCAACACGCCCTAATTTAGGAAAATTGCAAGCACAGTCAGAATAATAAAATGAACTGGGTAGAAGGCATAGAATAACCATTTCATGGGTTTGCCGCGTTCGCCGTCGTATTGTTTGAGCAAGAACGCCGCGAAGAAACATCCAATAATAAACGACAGCGACGCATACACAATATTTAAGCTACCGAACATTGCTATAATATAGTATAACGCCTCTTCTGCTTCGGGAGTGTCTACCCCTTGTAAGGTCATTACGCCAAACAAAGCGAAGCCAGACATTACAAAGAAAGCTACGCCAGATACAATACTAGGAACAATGCGTCTAGCAGTTTCGTTGGGGATAATATGGTACAATAGAACAACCAACACACCAATAATCCACCAGTCAAAGAGGAAGGTGACAGGAATTAAAAGCACAAAGAGAATCCAGAAGAGAACGCGACTTTTAATCTTGTCGTACATAAGCAAAACCAGCAGGCTGAAAATTATTGTAAACATGATGTTAAACAAAACCGCGCCATTAAACACGAAATGATGAAACGGAATTGCTATCGCCCCAAAAATAAGAAGCCGCAAAAGATACTTCTTTAGGTTGGACGTGTGTCTGTAGCCCTCTACTACAAAGTAGCCCATAATCGGGAAGGTAAGCCCACCAGCCGCATACATCGGAATCATCAGCCATAGCGGTATAATGTTTGACAACGCGTAAACCGCATGGTTCAAAAACATTCCGATAATCGCAAGCCATTTCAGTTGGTAAGCATTTAGTTTTAGCATAAAAATACCTCACATTCTATAATTTTAGTGTCTAAAGAAAATTGCAAGTACAGTCAGAATAACAAAGTGAATCGGGTAGAAGGCATAGAAAAACCATTTCATGGATTTACCGCGTTCGCCATTATATTGTTTAATCAAAAACGCCGCAAAGAAGAAACCAATAAAAACCGCCAACGATGAATACATAACATTTATGCCACCAAATAATCCTACAATAGAATCTATTGCCGCGTCTGCTTGGGGGGTGCCTACTTCTAACAACGTCTGGACGCTCCACACGGCATACGCAGACATTACAAAAAAGATTACTCCCATCATAATAGCAGGTACAATGCGTCTAGCGGTTTCGTTGGGAATAATATGATACAATAAAACCAACAACACACCAACAATCCATAAATCCATAACGAGGGTGATGGGCGATAAAAGCACAAAGAGAATCCAGAAGAGAATGCGGCTTTTAATCTTGTCATACATAATCAAAATCAGCAGGCTAAAAATTATTGTAAACATGATGTTAAGCAAAAGCATGTTGTTTAATCCGTCAAACACAAACCAGTGAAACGGCATTGCAATCAACCCGAAAATAAAAAGCCGCAAAATATACTTCTTTAGGTTGGACGTATGCCTGTAGCCCTCTACTACAAAATATCCCATAATCGGAAAAGTAAGCCCACCCGTTGCATACATAGGAATCATCAGCCATAGTGGTATAGTTTCTGGCATTGCGTAAGTCAAGTGACTTACGAACATTCCGATAATTGCAATCCATTTTAGTTGATAAGCATTTAATTTCAGCATAAAAATACCCCACATTCATAATTTATTTTTGTGTCGTGTGACGTAAATAAATTATAAAATGGGGTTTAATTATGCGGAAGTGACATTTGTCATTTAATTGATAATATCTGGCTTCGAGACGTATACATAGCTTGCCAATGCAGTTTGTCAGCGAAAAGCGGCTGTGCCGCCTTATGAACCGTAGTCTTCCAGAATGCGCATTAGTGCTTCTTCTGTGTATATGCGAATGCCTTGCGCTAGTCGCTCCTGCTCTTCTTGTGGAAGGGCGTTTGTTGGGGTTTGGGTTATTTCTTTTAGCTGCCCATCGGCTTTGCCGTCTGCAAAATATACTACTATGAACCCATTGGCCGTGGTGACAATGAAATTGTGCATTGGTTCGGTTTCGTCTATTTCTGATATTTCCGAAATTTCTGGTTCAAATGGAGTGTAGGCTTTGTCGTAGGTTACGTATGCGTATAGTGGCTCGTCTGCAATGTAGTCTTCTATAGTACTTGCGTTTTCGTAACGCATAGCGTTCGCACTGGAATCAATCGACGCATACGCCGAAATCCCAATCGGGCCAAATACAAAATATCCAAGCATTACGCCAATAACTGCCGATAGCCCCGATGTTCCAAGCAACAGTAGGTAAAATTTATTCTTTCCCATAAAATGTCACTCCCTTCAAATGCAAGTATTAACATTTTGAAGGGAGTTTATACAATTCAAATTATTTTCGCGTCGCCCCAAATGCGTTCAAGGTTGTAATACTCGCGTGATTCCTTGTCGAAAAGATGCACGATTATTACCCCAAAGTCTAGCAAAACCCATTTGCCTGATTGTAACCCCTCTGTGTGGTGAAGTAACATGCCTTGGGCTTTTAGCAATTCTTCGGAAGTTTGGGCCAGTGCCGCTAATTGCGGCGCGCTTCCACCTGTTGCTATCACAAAATAATCTGCAATTGGCGATAAACTGCCCAGTTCCATTATTACTAGGTCTTTTGCAAATTTTTTATCAAGTTCCGCTTTTAATGCCATTACGGCGGTTAATTCTTGATTCATGCTTGTCCTCCTTTGCTTTCGTTTTTTAGTTCGCGTAGTGCTTCTTTGCTCCATTGGTGGATTGCGTTGCCGCGTTCTTTTAAATCTTCGTTGGTGGCTTTTAGTCCTACTATTAATGCTTTGTTGATGTCCTTGTAGGCTAGTTTGCGCATTTCGTCTAGGGGCGGGTAGTCTTCGCGGTATGGCTCAATAAAATCTGCTAGTATAATGATTTTATCCAGCAATGTCATGTTTCTATGCCCCATTATATGAAAACGAATTGCCTGCAAAACATCAGGGTCAGTTACTAGATAATCGCGCTTTGCAGTTTCCGCGCCTAGTAAACCATGGGTTGTGTCTATATGCGTGGCTAGTACCTCGTCTAACGGAATGTCCCAGAGTTCGCATAGAATACGCTTTTTGTCTGCGCTAAACTCTTTTGCGCAGTCGTGCAAAAGTGCTGCCCAGCGGGCTTTGTTGGTGTCTATGCCGTAATGCTCTGCGAGTTTTTCCGCTTCGATTATCGTTCCCAATGTGTGCTTGAATCTCTTTGGGGATAGACGCGTTTCTATTAGACCTTTCACTTGCTCAAAGCGGGTTAATGTT
>WQVV01000062.1 GCA_009785665.1 Defluviitaleaceae bacterium | reverse complement strand
TCTGTGGTGTTGGTTTTACCTCTGTTGCTCTCGATTCTGGTCTTCTGGTTGATGTTTCGCCGCCTGCACCCGATACGATTTTTCTTAAATCGCTTGCGCGAATGCCTAGGTCTTCGGTGGCTTCGGCTGTTTCGTTTATTGCTTCTGCGGTTTGTCTCGCGCCTTCGGCTAGACGGTCTGCGCCTACTGCCGCGCTTCCTATTGCGGCTAGTTGCCCATTTGCTACCTCTGCAATTCCGCCTACAATTTGGTTGATTTCTCTAACATCGTCAACAACTTGAATCAGTGCGTTGGCGGTGTTTCCTGCGGTGGTTGTGCCTAGTTCAACTTTTGATATGGATTCGTTAATTAGTTCGGTGGTTTGGTTTGCGGCTTCCTTGCTCTTGGAAGCCAGACTGCGAACCTCTTCGGCAACAACAGCAAAACCCTTACCGTGCGCGCCAGCGCGAGCGGCCTCAACGGCGGCATTAAGCGCGAGAAGATTTGTTTGCATAGCAATATCGTCAATTACGCGAATGATTCGCGAAATATTTTCGCTAGATTCCTTGATTCCCGCGATTGCGGAAAGCATGTTATTCATTTCATTTTGACCAACGCCAACATTTGTCATTGCTGTGGAAGCTAGACCTGCGGCGCGGTCTGCACTTGCGGCGGTTTGCCCCGCCTGTGTGCTTACTTGCTCCAACGTATTGTGCAAGTCCTGCGCTAGGGAAAGTTGATTTTCTGCTTCGGCAGAAAGTCGCCTGTTGTTATTAGAAATTTGTTCTGCGTCGCGGTCTACGGCTTCGGTAGCGAGTCTTAAATCTGCAACCATGTCGCCAAAATTATCCGCAAATTTAGAGCTTTCAAGTTTTTCCATTGCTGGAGGTTTAGCATCAAAAGAAACAGAAGAAGTCGAAGCCTTAGCAGCGTTTTCCTTAGCGGCGTTGGCGGCAGAAATAGACGACTGCACTTCCCTATCCATAGTTTCGATTCTTGTACGCAAATTATCAATTGCCTTGTTCACTTCGGAATTTCGCCCCGCAAGCGCAGGCATTTTTGCATTCAAGTCACCATTGCTAAAAGCTTTCAAAATGCCCGCAATAGCAACATTTGAATCTACATAATTTGAAATGGTGCTGTTAATTCCACGCACAACGCCGCGATAATCGCCCGCATAATGCTTTTCGTCAATAAGTCTGTCTGTATTCCCTTGCGCATGACTTTTTGCCAAGCCATCAACGTCCTTGATTAGTTCCTTCTGAACAAGCGCGAGTTGTGCCAACGCGCCTTCAATTTGCCCCAGTTCGTCTGCCGACCCAGTGCGCAAATTAGAATTGAAATTACCCACGGCCATTGCAGAGGTGGCGGTAGCCAAAAGCCCTGCTTCCTTAACCGCCTCGTTAGACCAGCCCGAAATCACAGCCATCATAATCCCAAGCCCAATAAGAATAATCACAACCGCAATAACCAAACCGATTACAAAAGCTCCACCGCTTAAATCAGTAAAAACAAACAATCCAAGCAACGAGGCAAGCGCGGCAACAAAACCAATAACAGCCGCAATCAAAGCCAAACTTCTCATTTTAGCTCCCACAAACAACACCTCCTAAAGGATATAAGACCTCGGGCAACGCCCCCATAAATTAACGTAGCCCTAAAAATATGGTGCAATTACTTCCCAAAACTCTGGGATTGCTAAACCTCTGCTCCAAACTGCAATGCCCCCTAAATTGTTGTCGGTAAAGAGATGCAGTTTTTCTTGAATCGAGCGCGCATCTTCAAGCCAGACGAAAGTTCGTACAGTTTCGCCGCCTTCTAGCGTGACTACTTCGCCGAAGTATGAAGCAAGATTTGCGTCCCATACCCATTCTACATTGTTATTCTCGAAGAACTCTCGCGTTACAGCGGTATTCCACGCGCCATGATGATTAACTGCACCCGTGATTGGGTTTTCGCGCCAAACACGATTATAGAAGGGGATTCCCAGAATAAGGCGGTAATGTGGTACTTCTCGTAACATATTGTTCACACCTGTGCGTACCCAAGGCAGAGAAGCATTTGGGCCAGCAGTAGGCGAAGTTGCCCAGTATTGGTCGTAAGCCATAACCATAACGAAATCGGCGGTTAGGGCGATTAAGTCGCGGCGGTAGAAAGCCGTTGCGGGAAGCGGCACTTTAACGGCGGCAGAAAGCACAACACCGCGTTGGCGCAACGGGATATTAAGTTCGCGCAGAAATTGTATTTTGTAAGGGCCTTCTGCGGCGGTAAGATGCTCGAAGTCAATGTTTATGCCGTCAAGATTAAGAGTGTCCACATATTGAACAATCTGATTTATAACATGCTGCCTATGACGGCGATTAGTCAACATTAAACGGCTCTGATTCTGACCCACATCAAAAACCATAGGCCAAACCTGCACCCCATGCGAATGCGCCCAGTCAACATAGGCACGGCTTGCAATGGAATTTATATGCGTACCAGCATCATCAATTCTGAACCACTTTGGCGCAACCGCAGTTATACTTGGGTCAAGGGGCGTTTGCATTAGCGTGTTGTTACCAGCCAATACTTCTACGGCATCCCATGCTACATTGATTGGGCCAGTCCCCGTCCAAACACGCGGCGGGTGTACAGTATTGTTAATATAATTCGGCAAAAACATATCGCGACTAACAGTATCCCAAGGCGTAGCGGTGGTGACATTATCCAAATTGGCTATTAAAACATATCCCAAAAGCCCATCAGCAGTACGCACACGCACGAAGTCACTTTGCGATTCATTAGAACTTTGATAAGTTTCGCCATCGAAGCCTATGAAAACCGTTAGCTCATCGCCATATTCAAGCTGTGCGGTAATTGGCGAAGACCGTTCATCTGGCCAGTAACGCACATGCGAGCGGGGTACGGCGATTGTAGCGGTAGTTTGCGGAATATTCGCCGTGGTAATAACTACCATATTATACGCCGATTGATACTCTATTATCAAGGGGTAAAGCCCCTGAATTATGCAAATTGATACAAAAACATCGCCGTCTTCGTAGCGGATAGGCATATCCAGTATACGCGGCGAACCATTTATAAAAAATTGTGTCGAAGCAGGAGTAAATTCAAGCATTTCATACAATGTAGAAATAAACAACGACTGCGCGCCCGCGTCCCAAAAAACAAACGGGTCTATATGCTCACGCAGAAAACTTGCACGCAAAAAAACATGCGGCTCAAGAGTAGCCCCACGCGAAACCACCAACGGCGGCTCTGTACCACGCAAACGCTGTCCGTCCAAAACAATTTGCGTAACCGATGGGTCTAGCGAAAAATGTTCATGAAACGGCACAACGGTCATGTTAGCCCCAAGATTAGCCGTCAATTCCTGCACATTGGGAATAATCACACGCGTAATAAGCCAAAATGCTCCGCCAGCAATTAACGCAATCACCAGCAGAGTAGCAAAAATTCTACCAATAGGAAACACAGGAGCGCGACGACGGCGCATTGGTGGCCGTGGCGGTCTTGAACGTCGTCTGGGTGGTCGGCGGTCGTAACGGTCGTCGTATCTATCGTCGTACCGTTCACGTCTGTCATATCTGTCCATTTTGAATGGGGGATTTCCCCCAACCCCCTTTGTTTGAAGGTATCAGCGCGGCGCATCAAAACACACCGCGCACAAGCACTACAGCAATCCCACTCAATAAAAAATCCAAAAAAGCGGGGTCAAGGGGGCTGCGCCCCCTTGCAGGGTTTGGGACAGCGTCCCAAGGTTTTAATCTTTTAATCTTTAAAATTAAGAAATTGTAACAGGGTTCATTCTCCATATTTCTTCTGCGTATTGCTTGATTGTTCGGTCGCTGGTGAATTTGCCTGCGCTTGCTGTGTTTAGTATTGCCATCTTTGCCCAGTGTTGTGGGTCTTTGTATGCCGCGTCGATTTTTTCTTGAGCGGTCTTGTATGATGCGAAATCTTGAAGAACGTAGTATTCGTCGGGTCTTGCGCCGTTGTAACCGTTTAACATAGCGTCGTAGATTTCGCGGAAAAGGTCGTGATTGCGGTCTAGTGTGCCGTTAATCAAGGTTGTTAGCACGTTGCGAATGTTAAAGTTCATGTTGTACAAGTCCCAAGGCGCGTAATTTCCAGAAAGTGTTAGCGCGTGAACTTCTTCCGCCGTCATACCGAAAATGAAAATATTTTCGTCGCCAACTTCTTCGCGCATTTCTACGTTTGCGCCGTCTAGTGTACCCACGGTAAGCGCACCGTTTAGCATGAATTTCATGTTACCCGTTCCGCTTGCCTCTTTACCAGCGGTGGAAATTTGTTCGCTAACATCTGCGGCTGGAACAAGTTTTTCTGCAAGGCTAACGCGATAGTTAGGAAGGAACAGAACTTTCAGGCGACCATCAATGGTTGGGTCGTTGTTCACAAGGTCTGCAACAGAGTTAATCAATTTGATGATTAATTTTGCGCGATGATAACTAGCGGCAGCCTTTGCGGAAAACATAAATGTACGCGGCCAGAAATCAATATTAGGATTCATTTTAAGCGTGTTGTACATATCAATTACTTGGAAAATGCACAGCAATTGACGTTTGTACTCATGCAAGCGTTTCACTTGAACGTCAAAAATTGAATCGGGGTCTACGCCAATGCCGTATTCACTGCGGAAGTAATTAGACAGCGCGACTTTGTTGCTACGCTTAACCGCCATAAAATTCTCTTGGAAGCTTGCGTCTGTGGCGTGGGGTTTTAGATTTGTTAATTGGCTAAGGTCGGAAATCCAGTCGTCTGTGCCTATTGTGTTGGTTATTAATTTTGTCAAGCCAGGGTTGCATTTTGCAATCCAGCGACGTGGAGTGATTCCGTTTGTTTTATTGTTGAACTTATCTGGATAGATTTCATTGAAATCGCGAAGTTCGATTTTCTTCAATATATCCGTGTGGATTGCGGCAACACCATTTACAGAGTGGCTACCCACAATTGCCAAGTGTGCCATGCGAACTTGTCCGTCTGCGCATATAGCCATTTTGCGAATACGTTCGGGGTCGTTGCCGTACCATTCCACTAGGTTTGCACAGAAACGGCGGTTGATTTCTTCAACTATCATATAAATGCGCGGAAGCAAGCGGCTGAAAATTTCAACTGGCCATTTTTCCAACGCTTCACTCATGATTGTATGGTTTGTGTATGCACAGGTTGCGCGTGTGATTTCCCACGCATCGTCCCATTCCAAATGGTATACGTCCAATAGAACGCGCATAAGTTCTGCAACTGCTAGGGTTGGGTGGGTGTCGTTTAACTGGAACTGCACATAATTAGAAAGCTCGTTAAATTTCTTACCATGACGCGCCTCAAACTGCTCCAATACACGCTGAATCGTAGCAGATATAAAGAAATACTGCTGACGCAAACGAAGTTCCTTACCAGAAACATGCTCATCTGCGGGGTAAAGCACTGATGATAAATTGCGGGCTAGGTTTTGCTCCTCAACGGCGCGTTCGTACTGCCCTTGGTTGAATGATTGTAAATCGAAACGATTCACTGGCTCTGCGTCCCAAAGACGTAAAGTATTTACCATTTTTGTTTTGTAGCCAACAACTGGATAGTCGTATGGAACTGCCATTACACTCTGGTAATCCTCAAGGTCGAAATGATATAGGCCGTCTTCGCCTTTTACAGTGGTTACACGCCCGCCAAATTTAATTTCGCGGGCGTACTCGTCGCGACGCACGCCCCATGGGTCGCCGTGTTGCAACCAGTTGTCGGGTTTTTCCACTTGGTAGCCGTTTTCTATATGTTGTTCAAAAATTCCGTAGTGATAACGGATTCCGCAACCATACGCAGGATAACCCAGCGTTGATAACGAATCCAAGAAACATGCCGCAAGTCTTCCCAAGCCGCCGTTTCCAAGCCCTGGGTCTGGTTCGGATTCTTCTGCCATGTTAAGGTCGATTCCCAACTCTTGCAATGCTTCGGAAACAGTCTCTGTCAACGAGAGATTCAAAATAGCATTACCCATAAATCTACCCATCAAAAATTCCATAGACAGATAATAAACCGTTTTAACATCGGCTTTGTCGAAGTAGTCGTGCGTTGCAATCCAATTGTCGGATACATGGTCTTTAATTGTCATTGCCACTGCATTGTAAATTTGCGCATTGCTTGCCGTAGCTATCGTTTTGCGATACGCTACCCGTAAATTTTCAATTACTCCGTCCTTTATTTGCTTGCTAGTAAGTGCCGCTGCACTCGCCATGAGGAAAACCCCCTTTATATTTTTGACAATTTCTTATATAGTATATCACACTTGCTTGGAAAGGTAAAATACAGGTTTTATAGGAAAAAGTATAAAAAGACGGCTTCTCTAATTTTGAACGGTTTACAACTCTTTTGGTTTGCATGATAAAAGCCTATCCTCTCGGATAGGCTTTTGCATTTTAGGTTATGAAACTGATTTAAGGCTTCGTGTTGCTTGCGATACAGGAACGAAAAATGGCTGTGTCGCTTACCAAGTAAGGTTTACCATTTGTTCAGAGTAGTGGCGAACTATGCCATTACGCATGTATTCCAACAGATGATTGAAAAGGGCTGCGGCTTCGCCTTTGGAGATTGCGCGATTGGGGTGTAAATAGCCGTCTGCGTCGGGAGCAATGATGTCTAGCATTAGGGCTACGTTTACTTCTCGGATTGCCCAATCTGCAATATCGTCGCTATCTGCGAATGGGGAAACTACTGTGGGATTCATGCCTAGATTGGTAAGCCCTAAAGCGCGAACCGTTGTTACAATTGCTTCCTGCCTTGAGATGGGGTAATCGAAATAGAATTTGCCATCTGCACGTCCGAAGGCAATGCCAGAACGTTGAATCGCTTGGATATACCTAAACTCTGGTCTATCGGAATTTACATCAGAGAACAACGTCAACGCGACGGGTTGCTGACCACGCACTGGGCGTGGGGGCGTTACCTCTTCAACAGGCAACTTGACAGCCCGTGCAAGCGCGGTAAGGAACTGCCCGCGTGTGATTGCTTGATTAGGAACATAGAAACGTGGGTCGCCCTGCAAAATCTGCATTGCGAAAAGCCTGTGAATATCGTCCTCGGCAGAGTGTCCACGAAGGAAAGACATATCAATTGCGGGAAGCTGTTCAAATACGTTGAATGTATCCATAGAATGTGAACCTGTTGTAGGAACATACCACATAGATTGTGGAGCATGGAAGATTTCGTAACGAAGCCCTGCACGACTTTGGTGTAACTCGCGGAAGTTACCTTCAAAGCTAATTTGTGTAGGTGCGTTGGAGAAGAACTGGAGTTCCTTATTTACGGTAACGCTTGGGCGAATTTGATACTGCAAAGCCCAGCTATCATTGACAACAGTAACGTCCATGATATGTGTTTCCACAGCAGACCATGCAGTGGAAAATCCGTAAAACTCGCCTACTTTATCCACAGTTGTTGTACCGTACATGCCGCCTGTGTAAACAAGTCTTGCCGCAACATGACCTCGATAGAAACTAACACCTGGGGTGCGGTCTTCGATTATACTTATTACAAATGATGAACGGTCACGGTCAAGAGTGAACGTACCCGCGTCTGGGACAGCAATTACTTCACTCCAAGAGTTGCTATTTACAACGTAGGTGTAAATCACTTGTGAGCCTTGAACGGCATACTGTACATCAAAAAACATTGTTCGGTTGATTGCAACTTCAGAGCCAGCGGTAGGAGGGCTTACGCGATGCCATACTTCGTATGTTCCAGCAGTAGAACCACTTGCGGCAAGCCCTGCAATCGAACTGGGCCTGACTGCGGGAAGGGCAGGGCTAATATCTTTTGTCCCTTCAAAAAGCACGGGTGTACCACCAAGGAAAATATATTCACTGTAAGCCATAGTGATTGAGTTGTTACGAGAGTTTCTATTATTGCGGTTGTTAGTGCCACGCTCCAGAAGAATTGTTTCCAGTGTGCGGGGCAAGTGACGGGCTTCACTTATGCCACCATGAAAGCCCATGTCACCAATCCGATGGGGGCGTGCATACGCGGTTAGCGGCGTAGCAATCGCCGCTATAACCCCCATTGCCAAAGCTACCAAAAGAAATTTTTTCATTTTGTTCATTTCGTCAAATCCCCCTTAATTTTCAACCAGTACTATATAAGCGTCTGCGGTAAAGCCTGGTTCAATGGTAAGACCGTCGTCGTCAAGTCTTGTTGGAGTGAATGCGATAATTTGTTGCCCTACTTGCAATCTGCTTGCGGGAATCACTTGGTCGCGGTCTACTATTACTGTGTTTGCAAAGGTATTTACAACGCCTGTTGGGTTGATATTACTGAATCTGCTCCACTCACCAGTGTTCGGGTTGTATACTGTCATGTCGCGAAGGCTTAGGTTTGTGCCGTCGGTTGCGTAGATGATTCCGCGTACTGTCAAATGCCCTGGTGCGCTTGCGATTGGTGGGATTGGCTCTGTGAATGGCGCGTCGATTACGCGAACTGCACGACCACCTTCAACTACGATATTAAATACATCACCAATTACAGAATCATCAGTAAATCCAAGGAAGCTATCAATGCTGGTAACTCCGCCTTCGTTGATGAAAATTGTATCGTGGTCAATTGTGAATTGTCTTGAAACAGGAGTGAAGTTCCAGCGGAAGCCATCAAACAAACTCACAGTTTCCACGCGGAAGCTATCAAACGGCCATACTTGCGCCACGCGACCGCGAACAATTTGCACGCCTGCGGTTGAAGGTGGTGGGGTGATATTAACAACAGCGGCGGTGCTTGGGCCATTGAGGGAAACTCTCGCCCAGTCTGGCGCGTAGATATGCTGTTGCTCTACAAGTCGCCCGTTACGAACAACTATTGTGCCGTCGTCGGTGTTAATCGACCCGTAGGCTTCTAGCATTTGGAATGAATTGTTTGTAGAGCCTAAAATCGTTCCTGCACGAACCAACTCATCTCTGCCTGTGCGGAAACTTACCATAACAGCACGTTCGCCTGCGAAATGGTTTTCAATTGCCATGTAAACTGTCGCGTCGGAGCGTTGTAAATAGCGGTTTACATGCGCGAGAGTTACAGGTCTGCCGTTGAAATAGTATCTTACATTTGGGCCGCTTATGTCAAAGGAAGCCATTGGACGGTTATTGCTCCAGCCAGCGGGGGTAAGTTCGCGGGCGTTTCTAACTTGAAGAAGGTTTTGCGACGGGTTAAAGCCCGAAAGTTGCCCAGTTACAATGGAATTAATATGATGCCCGCCTGTGTCAAGCGAAATATCGCGGATAGATTCCATCATTACACCAGGGGCTAGGAATGCTTGATTTACGGTAATTCTTGCCCAGTCGCCCAATTGGATTCTGTTGGGGCTTACGGGACGACCGTTTTCCATTACTAGAATGCCGTATACGAAGGTGTACCACGTTGTTTGTCCGTTTTCAAATTCCATTAGCATATCGAAGTAACCGCCTTGGTCGCGGATTTCTAGGATTCTGCCGTAACGGGTGGTTGTGTTTTCTGCCGCGCTTAGTTCTATTATGCGGAAGGGATCGTCGTTAGCTGTGCGGAAAACTACTATGTCACCTGCAATTACGTCGGACATATCCGCTTCGCGTGGGTGTGGGCGTACACTTGGGAACATTTCGTGTAAGCCGCCTATGGTGTCGCGCATGTCAAAGAATTGACGGCGTTGTACGCGAAGTTGCGCGGGGTTGTAGGTGAAACTGATTTCGTTGCGGTTTGCATCAAGAATGGTTATATATCCTACAAATGGATTGTTTTCAATTACTAGACCACGATTTTCTGGTATAACAACGGGGTCGCCAACAAATTCCAACGCAGTGATTACATTGCCAACCAGAGTTACATCATAGAATGAACCGCGTGGAAGTGATGCCGCAGGACGAAGTTCATTACCAGGGAAACGGATAAATGGTACACCGTCGTGACCTGTGCCATGAAGACCCGCACTCATTGGGAAGGTGAAAATTGTATCTTCAAGGTTGCGGAATGTCATTGTGCCTTCGTCCATGTTGATAATTTCCAAACGACCACGGAATGTCTGGGTTTGCGTTTGGCTGGTAACATTTACATACCAAACTGTTCCTTCTTCTGGGTGAACGATATACTCGATTGCGTCGCCTGGTTGAAGCGAGTTAAGCCCTGCAACCACGCCATTGCGAAGCACAACTGCGTCCAACGCTCCAGCTTGTGTTGATGTTCCGCCTACATATGTGAAGCGTAATTGTTCGGCGTTACCGTTGTCACGGCGAATGTGTACATATCGCCATGTTGTTCCGCCACCTGCCATTATTGAATGCTCGTTGGTAATGTCGGCTACTGTACCCACTCTGCGCTCATGACCCCGAAGGATAAAGTCGCAATCATCATCGTGGCAACCCCAACCCTCAAGTGTGCGGGCAATTTGTGCCATCTCTAAGCGTGTAACAGTGCCAGTTGGCCCAAAAACCGCAGATGTTTGACCGTTCATTATATTGTTTCGCACCAAAAATTCTACTCCCGCAGCGGCTTCGGGGGAAATAGATTGCCAGTCGGAAAAACTTTGCAAAGACACCCTTGTTATTGGTGCTGAAACATCGGAGTGGGCGCGTTGTAATGCACCAAACAACCAGCGTGCAACGTCTTCGCGGGTTGCATTTGCTGTACGGTCGAATGCAGTAGGTATTATGGGTAGTGGGGGCGCGTCCTCGTCAGCCTCTGCGTCTGCGTCGGGGAGGTTTATTAGCATAGCTACACTGCCCCTTGCGCTGCTTACGTCATCTTCGGAAATTAATCCCGCTATTGCCGCAAGTTCTAAATACCCAAGTGAAAGCACCATGTCTAATGGTGTGTTTGGTGGCAAATCGTCTGCTAGGCGTATGCCAAGTGCCATTGCTGTTTCGCCCAATTCGCCCTCGTCTAATTCCGTGAGTCTTAACACGTAGATTAACGCTTCTTCATTAGTTATGGGTGCGTTGGGGTTGAACTGTCTTCCATCTGGGCGCATGATTAGCCGCGCACCTGCGCGAATAATCGCGTCTTGATGTGCTGGATTCGCTGGTAAATCTGTAAATTGTAGTTGTTCAATTAAAGTACTTGCATGTGGTCGCCCAATGTATGTATTATCCACTGGGTCGGTGAGGATAAGTCCGTCTGCGTTTGCGCCATTGCTGTAATCCCCAAATGCCATCACGGGAACCATGATTATCAACGCAAGAGTAAAGCATACTGCTCGCTTAAAATGTCTCATTTTACTATCAGCCTCCATTATCAATAAGGGCTATGCCCCCCTAATCGCCCTTGCCAAATTCAGCTAGGGTAGATTCAGCTCCTATTATATCTTAGACAGAGCATACTTGCTAGTTATTTTTTTGTTATTCCAATAATTTATTCGGCATAATCGCGCCGTATATTTACAGTGTTGTCATGTTAATTTGAAAAATGTCATATAATTGTTAAAAAACTCTTTCAAAATCGTTAAGGAAATGCTATACTACCATGTACTTAGAAATTATCATTATGCGTAATCTGTCCCGCACGGTGTTCGTGCGGCGATTCATTAGGGGAAGTGTAATGTAAATGGAGTATATTGTTGTAAATGGCCAAAAGGTTCTCAAGGGACGAGTTAGTATTAGCGGGGCAAAAAATTCGGCGGTTGCAATTCTTGCGGCCTCGATTGCTTCTGGTGGAACTTGTTTAATTGATAACCTGCCGCAAATTGAAGATGTTACCAGCATGGTTGCCGCAATGCAAGCAATGGGCGTAAAATGCGAATTTACCGATACGAATACCCTACGTGTAAACCCAACAGAGATGACAAGCTATACATTTGATGAACGACTAGCAAAGAATATGCGTGCTTCGTACTATTTTATGGGTGCGTTGCTGGGAAGATACAAGCAGGCAGAAATTCCCTTACCAGGGGGTTGCGACTTGGGTGCAAGGCCTATCGACTACCACTTGAAGGGTTTTACTGCGTTGGGTGCGAAATGCATTCAAGAGCATGGTTTTGTGAAGTTGCAGGCGGATAAACTCAAGGGTGCGAATATTTACCTAGACAGCCCTAGCGTTGGCGCGACCATTAATATTATGATGGCGGCCGTATTTGCCGAGGGCGTAACTTTAATAGAAAACGCCGCAAAAGAACCTCACGTTGTAGATGTTGCAAACTTTCTAAATAAACTAGGCGCGAAAATAGGCGGCGCGGGAACTGCTACCATCAGAATACTAGGCGTTCCCAAGCTAACAGGTGGCGACTACACAGTTCTGCCAGACCCAATAGAGGCGGGTACATACATGATTGCCGCCGCAATTACAGGCGGCGATGTAACCGTCGAGAACATTATACCTAAGCATATGGATTCCGTAACCGCCAAATTAAAGGAAATGGGTTGCAACATTACCGAAGGCGGAGACTGGATTCACGTCTGCGGTAGCGAAGTTTTGCGCAGTTGCGAAATAAAAACCGCATTCTACCCTGGTTTTCCCACGGATTTACAGCCGCAAATGGCTACGCTTCTTTGCAAAGCGCAAGGCACAAGCACCGTTACCGAAAATGTTTTCGACTCCCGCTTTCGTTATGTAAGTGAGTTGAAGCGTTTGGGCGCGCAAATAAAAGTTGAAGGACGTATGGCCGTTACAAAAGGTTCATGTGTGTTCACTGGCGCGGAAGTTGCCGCTACTGACCTTCGTGCTGGCGCGGCGTTGATTATCGCAGGGCTGTGTGCAAAAGGCGAAACCGTAATCGGCGAACTCTACCACCTAGACCGCGGTTATGAACGCTTTGAAGAAAAATTCCGCTCCCTAGGCGCGGACATCAAAAGAATAAAAAGAGATGAGTAGATATGAGATTCTTTACCATTGCAAGCGGTTCAAGCGGGAACGCATACTACCTAAACATTGCCGACCAACATTTTCTAATTGATGCAGGGGTTAGCGGCAAGAAAATTGAACACGCGCTTCAAAAATTTAATATCAACAGCCTAAACGGCATCTTCATTACTCACGAACACCGCGACCACATTACAGGCGCGGGCGTGATTGCAAGACGCTTAAAGGCTGATATTTACGCCACGCCACTAACGTGGCGTTATTTTTTGCGCCACAAAAATCTAGGCACGCTAACGGAAAATCAAGTCAAAACAATAGAGCCAAACAAACCACTAATACTAGGCGGCGCAGAGGTGCTGGCGTTTGATATTCCGCATGATGCTTCGCAGCCTGTGGGATATGTATTCCGCCCTGCGAATGGTAATGGCGGTGGTGGTTTTCCGAAAGTAGCAATAGCTACAGACCTTGGCCACGCTACCGATTCCATAAAAGAACATCTGCGCGACGCAAGGTTACTGATACTAGAAAGCAATCACGACCCCGAAATGCTACAACGCGGCAGATACCACCCCACCCTAAAAGCAAGAGTTGCCAGTAATCGCGGGCATCTTTCCAACGCTCAGGCAGGTATGCTTCTAGCCGAAATTTCCACACCACAAACCCATGTAATCCTAGCCCATCTAAGCGAAGAAAATAATACCCCAATGTTAGCCTTCGACACTGTGCAACGCGTACTAGATGGCAATAACATCAAAGTAGCCAAACTAGAAATCGCCGAAAGGCATATCATGGGGGAAGTTGTGGAAATTTGAAAACGCGG
>WQVV01000061.1 GCA_009785665.1 Defluviitaleaceae bacterium | reverse complement strand
TCGCGAGTAACCCCTGTTATTAGCTTAAACTCGCTATCTTTCAATTTTTCTATTTTTTCGTATGCGTTCATTTTTCTCACCCTGCTCCATTTTACCAAACTTTACGGTTGTCGGACAGGTCTACTAAAACAAATAATCATTCAATCCGAATCCTAGGGTCAAGTATCATCATGAAAATATCGCCTAGCAGAACGCCCAGCACAATTAACACGCCGTAAATCATGATTAACCCATTAGCAACGGGATAATCGTTGGAGAGTATCGAGGTTACGAAGAGATTTCCCATACCAGGGAAGCCAAATATTTTCTCAATGAAGACCGAGCCACCCAGCAGACCTGCCAAAGCAGGCCCAAAGCCAGCAACAACAGGCAGAGCCGCATTTTTGAAAATATGCCGACTATACACGACATTAGGCGGAACACCCTTAGAGCGAGCAGTTGTAACGAAGTCTGCGTTTTCCGTTTCAATGATTCTGTCACGTAGGATATTTATTGTGCCAACAGTTCCAAGGATTGCGCCTGTAAGGGCGGGCAGAATTAGATGATGCAATCGCGACATGTGATACGCAAACGAACCTGTAGGCAAAGCCGCGTCAACACTTCCGTAAAGCGGAAACAAATCCAAGCGGAATCCGAACAACCACAGATTAATTAAAGCAAAAATAATCGTGGGCATTGCGAGGGCGAAAAACGTGAAAAAAATAATGCTCTTATCGGCAAAAGTTTCGTGATAACGCCCAGACACAAGCCCCATGGGAATTGCCATAACATACATAAAAACCGTAGTAAGCAGAGAAAGCCGAAACGTATTACCCGCACGGTCGCCAATCAACTCCAGCACTGGACGGTGATACATTAGGCTTCGCCCGAAATCACCACGCAGTAAACCGCCTAGCCATTCGATATATCGCATTGCTGGGTTGCGGTTAAGCCCTAATTCTTCGCGCATTAGCTCTATGTCGTCGTGTGTTATGCTTGGGTCGAAGATTCCGCTTAATGCGTCACCAGGCATAAATTGCGCCATTATGAAAATCGCAAGGCTTAGTGCAAGCATTTGCGGAATCAGCATCAGAAATCTGCGAATGACTACTTTATACATTTCCGCCTCCAACTTTGCGCGGTCGTGGCATTGATGCCAACAACTCCTTCGTGTAGGGGTGCTGGGCATTATTAAAAATTTCGTCGCGTGTGCCTAACTCCGCGAATCGGGAATTTTGCATTATCGCAATCTTTTCGCACATATGCCGCACGACACCAAGGTCGTGGCTAATAAACAAATATGCAAGCTTCATTTCCTCTTGAATCTGCTTCATGAATTTCAAAATCTGCGCACGCACAGATAAATCCAATGCAGAAACAGGCTCGTCTGCCACGATTAGCTTTGGCTTTAGCGCGACGGCACGCGCTATCCCAATTCTCTGCCGCTGTCCACCCGAAAACTCAAACGGGTATTTTTCGGCAGAAGATAACGGCATTTCCACAATTGAAAGAAGTTCATCAACGCGCCGTTGTTCCTCTGCGCGTGATAATCTTTCAAAATTACGCAAAGGCTCTGCAATTATTTCACGAACCCGTTTGCGCGGATTCAACGAAGAATTAGTATCCTGAAAAATCATTTGCACACTCCTGCGATACAACGACCGATTCTTCCCAACGTACCGCGTAATATCCTCCCCATTAAAAAAAATCGTGCCGCTGTGAATACGCTCCAGACCCAAAATTGCCCGCCCAGTGCTACTCTTCCCAGAACCCGATTCCCCAACCAGACCAAGTGTTTCCCCAACTTCAACAGTAAAGCTAACATCATCAACGGCTTTCCGATACCCCGTAATACGCCCCAAAATCCCCCCTTTAATAGGATAATAGACCCTCAAATTTTCAACAACCAAAAGCGACACAGCGTACCTCCGTTTCAAAGATTAAAGTCAAAAGATTAAAGGTCAAAAGATTTAAGACCTTGGGGACGCTGTCCCCAATACCCCTGCAAGGGAGCGCGCTCCCTTGACCCTGCTTTTTTGCGGCTTTATAGCTTCGCTAGATTTCCACTCATGTGAAGGCGCAAATGTTAAAATTTTTTGGAGAGGGGGTTTGGGGGAGAACCTTTTGTAGTCATATTCCCTAATGCGAAGCGAAAGGAATGTGATTTGCAAAAGGTTCTCCCCCAAGGTCTTTCTTTATTCTTTTAATCTTTATTCGCCTTTTATGAATCTCTCGGCTATCTGTACTGCGTTTGTTGCCGCTCCCTTTCGCACGTTGTCTGCTACTACCCATAGGTTTAGGGAGTTTTCGGCGGAAAAGTCGCGGCGGATTCTGCCCACGTATACTTGGTCTGTTCCTGCTACTTGCTTTGGTGTGGGGTATAGGTCGGCGGTTGTGTCGTCTTGTACTATTAAGCCTTGAGCGTTTTCTAGTATGCGGCGGATTTCTTCTAGTTCGTAGGGCTTCTCGAAGGTGATGTTTACTGATTCGCTGTGCCCTATTTCTACTGGTACTCGCACGGTGGTTGCGGTTACTCCCATGTTAGGGGCGTGTAGAATTTTTGGGGTTTCCTTAATCATTTTGTATTCTTCTTCGGTGTAGCCGTGTTCGCCGAAAACATCTATGCGGGGGATTACGTTGCCCGCGATAGGATATGGGAACACCTGTGGGGCTTCGCCCTTTAATGTGCGGTGAAGGTCTGCAATTCCCGCAACACCAGCACCCGCAACCGCTTGATACGTGGAGAAAACAACGCGCTTAATTCCAAACGCCTTATGAAGCGGATAAAGCACAACCATAGCCTGAATAGTGGAACAGTTAGGATTAGCAATAATGCCCTTGTGCTTAAAAATATCCTCGCCATTAACTTCGGGAACAACCAACGGCACGCCCTCCGTCATGCGGAACGCAGAACTGTTATCAATAACTAAACAGCCCTTTTCCGCTGCAATAGGCGCGTACTTTTCGCTAATAGAGCCATCAACCGCAAACAAGCAAATATCAATACCCCTATCAAAAATATCCGTGGTAGACTCCTCAACAGTAATAGTCTTCCCCTTAAAATCAACAGTCTTACCAGCAACTTGCGCAACATCAAACAAATATAATTCAGAAATAGGCAAGTCACGTTCCCTCAAAACCTGCAACATAGTTCCACCAACCATGCCACAAGCACCCAAAATACCAACTTTATAACCTTTCATATCGTCAACTCTCCTCTAAAAAAACGGGGTCAAGGGGACAGCGTCCCCAAGGTCTTAAATCTTTTGACTTTAAATCTTTTGACCTTTTATTTACAAGCGTTTTTCAAAACATCAACCTTGTCTGTCTTTTCCCATGGTAAATCTAAATCTGTGCGGCCGAAATGTCCGTATGCCGCTGTCTGCTTGTATATTGGGCGGCGTAGGTCGAAATGGTTTATTATTGCGGCTGGGCGTAGGTCGAAGTTTTTGCTTATTGCGGCGGATAGGGTTGTGTCGGAAACTTTGCCTGTGCCCTTTGTGTTTACGTAGATTGATACGGGTTGGGCTACGCCTATTGCGTAAGCTAGTTGTACCTCGCAGTGTTCGGCTAGGTCGGCGGCTACAATATTTTTTGCAATGTAGCGTGCCATGTAGGCGGCCGAACGGTCTACTTTTGTGGGGTCTTTGCCAGAGAATGCACCGCCACCATGCGCGGAGTAACCACCGTATGTGTCTACGATAATTTTGCGACCTGTTAGGCCCGCGTCGCCAACTGGGCCGCCAATTACGAAACGTCCTGTTGGGTTGATGAAGTATTTTGTTTCTTCGGATAGTAGATTCGCAGGGATTACGGCTTTTATTACGTTATTCATGATGTCGGCGCGAATTTGTTCGTTGGTGGCGTTTTCGGAATGCTGGGTTGAAACTACTACTGCGGTTACGCCTGTTGGTTTTTTGTTTTCGTCGTAGGCTACGGTTACTTGAGCTTTGCCGTCTGGGCGAAGGTATGGGATTGTTCCGTTTTTGCGAACCTCTGCAAGCTTGCGGGTTAATGCGTGTGATAGGGCTATTGGCAAGGGCATAAGTTCTGGGGTTTCGTTGCAGGCGTAACCGAACATCATTCCTTGGTCGCCTGCGCCTGTGTCTGCGCCAGAAGAACTGTCGCGGCTTTCTAATGCAACGTCAACGCCCATTGCAATGTCGGGCGATTGCCCTGAAAGCGTTACCAAAACTGCACAAGCATCTGCATCGAAGCACATGTCGCCGCTTGTGTAGCCTATTTCGCGAATTGTGTCACGAGCAATTTTTTCGATGTCTGCATAGCAGTTGGTGGTAATTTCACCTGCAACCAACACCATTCCTGTGGTGGTTGTTACTTCACACGCCACGCGTGCCATAGGGTCTTTTGCTAAAATTGCATCCAGCACCGCGTCCGAAATTTGGTCGCACATTTTGTCTGGATGTCCCTCTGTTACTGATTCCGATGTGAATAAGTGCATGTTATTTCCTCCTAGAAATAAAAATAAGCCCCATTCAGGGCTTTTTGTTTTGTCATCTTCCAAAGATTTTGACAGTCGTCAAAACTTTGGGGGAGTTAGCACCGTAGCGTATTTGCTGGTTGCTGGGTTTCGCAGGGCCCTGTTCCCTCCACCTCTCTTGATGTGTTATGAAATTGTTGTTGCGACATTTTCTAAGCAATCGTGATTTATAATATCAAAACGACGGTAGTTGTCAAGACCCTATTTTTGAAAATGAAACATATGTCAACGGGGTACAACACAAACTTTTCCGTTTCGCTATTTACGCACGACACTTTTTTGGGTATTCTATACGCAAAGGGGGTTTGTCAAATATGAAAATTCACTGGGACGACAGAGGACTTGAGAGTGTGCCAAAGTCGTACTATGTAACAATGAAGCAAGCGGCATTGGCGGCGTTGCGGCGTTGCTTTGAGATGAAGGATTTACCCGAGTACGAGGTAAGCATCTCATTCGTGGCAGACGACGAAATGCGCGAAATGAATATGAAATACCGTGAGCAGGACAAAACCACAGATGTATTATCGTTTCCAATGATGGGAACGCCGCCGCCTGATGACATGCCGCAAAGCGACGCAAGTCATTCGCATACGGCTTCAAGACGTGGAGCATCACGCAAGTTGAAACACGACAGTGCCGTTTTCCCAATGGGTGATATTGCAATCTGCACGCAAGAAGCGGCGCGGCGTGCGGAAGAGTATGGGCATTCATTAGAACGGGAACTTGCATTTCTGGTAGTTCATGGAGTGTTGCACCTTCTTGGGCTAGACCATGAAACCGACCCAGCCGACGGCGAAGTTATGGAAGAAATTCAAGAGAACATTCTGGAAGAGTTGGGATTATCTCGGGGGGCAACATAATGAAAAAAACTCAAAAAAGCCGCAATTTCCTTGAGTCTTTGGGGTATGCGTTCACGGGAATTAGAGCCGTTGCAGCGCGTGAGAGAAATTTCAAAATCCAAATAATCATGGGGATTTTGGCTATAATAGCATGTATAATTTTTCGGGTGGATGCAATGCAGTTTGCACTGGTTGCGTTTGCCATATTTTTTGTACTCGCCATGGAGTTAATGAATACCGCCATCGAGGCCGTTGTTGACCTAGCAACAGGCGGAAAACCTCACCCACTAGCGAAAATCGCAAAAGATGCCGCCGCAGGCGCGGTGTTGTTGTCATCAATATTTGCGGTAGTCGTGGCTGGGGTAGTTGCTATGGCTGTGGTTAGGAGATTTTTGTAGATATGAGACGAATACTAGACGATATTATGTCACGCAAGAAGATTTTTCTTATTTCCCTTGGGGTGTCGCTGGGGGCGGCATTGCTAATACTTCTGCCTATTTTTTTTCTTACCCGTGGCGAAGTTGCAGAGCCTAACGAAGTATATGAAGTGTTTGCAGAAGAACCTCCCGAAGAAGAACCAGTGGAACGCTTCGTTCGCATTCGAGTACCACTCGACTGGGAGTACGAAGGCGACGACGGTAGCCTGCCCGAAGGCTACACACTAAGCATTCTAACGGGCTTACCCCTGCATGAGGATTACGCACAGCGTCGTCCACTTGCGGCGGTTATTAACAATATTCGGCGTTCGCTTCCGCAAAGCGGCATTGCTTCCGCCGATGTCATCTACGAAGTTCTTGCAGAGGGCGACGTTACCCGCATGGTTGCTATTTTTCAATCATATTATCCAGAGAAAATTGGGTCTATTCGTTCTGCGCGGGACTATTTTATTGACTTCGCGTTTAATCATGATGGGATTTTGGTTTTCCATGGTGCAAGTCCTTCTGGGCATAATCGCATTCGCAACACCCGCATAGACAACGTGGACGGCGGCGCGTGGGAAGGTCGAGTTTTCTGGCGCGACAGAACTTATCCGCACTGGGCATTAAACACAGGCACTCGCCCCCAAGAACATAGCTCATACACAGGACGCGAACAAATGGAAAGCCATATAGAAGACAGAAATATTCGCAGTGAAATAGGAGACGACCCAAATTTCGGCTTCAACTTCGGCGAACTTCCAGAGGAAATAGAAAGCCTAGGTATTGCGCATCGTGTGGTTGTGCCGTTTTCTTCCCTGTACACAAGGACTTTTATTTTCGACGAAGATACAGAGCTATACATGGTGGAATACCAGAATGGCCCGTTGCGTGATGCCTTAACCGCAGAGCAAGTTTCCGTAACAAATATCCTAATCCAAATAACTTCTGTTACCCGTGTAGCAGGCGACGCAGAAGGTCGCCGCAACGTAGTAACAACAGGTAGCGGCAGGGGCTATCTAGTAACAGGCGGCGAACATTTCCCCGTGCGCTGGGAAAAAGCTTCCCACACCGCACCAATGCGCTGGTACTTTGAAGACGACCAACCCCTAATCCTATCCGCTGGCAGGACTTGGATTTGCGTCTTCCAAACTACAGCAACAGTAACTTTTGAATAGCCATGATAGAAAATCCATTCAAAGACGCGGAAGACAAATTACTATTCGCCAAAACCCTAGACCGCCTAACCGCCGCGCAAAAAAAAGGGCAATCAACCTTCACAGATTTCCTAGACCCCGCACGTTGCGAGGCTTTCTTGGCAATACTAACAAAAAAGTCCCCGATACTACCAACAGCCCAAGGCGGCCACGAAAACGCCGAACGAAAACAAATAGGCTTCGTTATGGAAGATGATTCTTCCAGCGAAGCCTTCCCAATAACCCCTGTTACCTTCACCTACAATGAAAAATTTTCTAAGCCACCCACCCACCGCGACTACCTTGGCGCGACCATTGGGCTAGGGTTAGACCGTTCAAAAATAGGAGACATTCGCCTAGGCGAAACAGGCGCAGTAATGTATGTATCAACAGACGTTGCAGCCTACATTTGCGAAAACCTACAACAAGTAGGTCGTACCGCCGTAAAAGGAAAACTAGGCGAATCCCTACCAAACCTAGAAGAGCAAGGCAAAGAAAAACGAATAACCGTACCGTCCCTGCGCCTAGACGCAGTAGTAAGTTCCGCCTTCAACATATCACGAGGAAAAGCCACCGCTCTAATCGAAAGCGAAAAAGTATTCGTAAATTGGAAGCAAGCCAAAAAGACCCAATCCATATCCCCAAACGACACAATAACCATCAGAGGGCTAGGACGCGCAACAATAGACCAGCAAGAAGGCAACACAAAAAAAGACAGAATTGTACTGCGAATAACAAAGTATTAGGCGTGTTCCCGCTACGAAAATTGCCGCAAAAATCGCACCATTTTCATAGTGGGAACACGCCTTAGACAGGTGAGTACATGAATCCAGAGATACTAACATATTTGCGTGATGCCGCAAAATCGTATGAATCTATTGAGAAAATAGTGCTTTTTGGCTCGCGAGCGAGTGGGAGTTTTCAAACCACGTCGGATTTTGACATTTGCGTTCACTGCGAAGACGAAAGAGCTTTTACAAATTTCTACTTCGACCTAGACGACCTAGACACCCACCACACAATAGAAGTCCTACGCTACGAAGACATTGAAAACGACACCCTAAAGGAAGAAATAGCAAAGGACGGAGTAATCCTATATGAACGTGAAAACTAGGCTCTTAAAGTGGGGGAGTTTCGCGTCGTGGCATTGCGGTCTGCCTTGTTAAATTTGCTACATCTTGAATTTGGAACATTTCCTTGTCTAGTTCGGCAATTTTTTCAGCGCATTCCCATAGGTTGCGGGTTATGGCATCTGGCATTTCGTCGTTGAATTTGTAGCGTACTTTATGTTCTAACGAGGCCCAGAAATCCATTGCCTGTGTGCGTATTTGCACTTCTACTGGGAGACGCTCTGTCACGTCGGTTAGGTAGATTGGGACTTCAATTATTAGGTGATAGCTTCTATATCCCGATTTTTTGGGGTTGGTTACATAGTCGCGTTTTTTTAGAATTTTTATGTCGGGCTGGCGGGTTAGAACTTCTGCCAGCGTTTTTATATCTTTTGCGTAGGAGCAAATGCATCTTATTCCTGCGATGTCTGTAAGTTGAGTACGTGCGTTTTCTGCGGTTAGCGCGAATTGCCGCTTGTGAAGCTTGTCGGCTATGCTTTCTGGGGATTTTAGGCGGCTTTTCACATGCTCAATTGGGTTGTATTCTTTCAAATGTATGAACTCATTAAGTAGTGTTTCCACTCTTGTTTTCATGTTGTTTAAAGCGCATTGATACAATACCAAGTCTGTTTTTAACTTAGCAAATTCTTCGCCCGAAAATAACACAGTGTTTTCCACACCTTTCCTTGTTTTGTTTCCGCGCTAATGTTTGAGAGCGGAAAAAGCATTTGATGACCGCCGCCATGGTATGCTTACTGTTAGAATCGCGCCGCCGCCTTTGCGATTTTCGGCGGTGGCACTGCCTTTGTGCTGGTCGGTTATGGATTTTACTGTGGACAATCCAATACCTGTTAGACCATTTTTGCCACGATAAAACCGCTCGAATACATGCGGGAGTTCGCTTGGCTCGAAGCCTGGGCCATCATCTGTAATGCGAATAGTCGCGCTGCTTCCTATTGCGTAGCATTCTACCAAAATTGTGTTTTTTGAATATCGTATTGCGTTGCTTATTAAATTATCTACGGCGCGTTCCATGTGGTACGCTACGCAGTTTACTATGATTGGTTCGTTGTCGGAAACGTATTTCAGTTCAAGACCTCGGTCTTCTGCTACGGAACGCTGTTGTCTTAGGCGTTCTTCTACTATGATGCATAGGTTTACTTGCTCCATTGTGGGCGCGGCAACGCTGTCTATGCGCGATACATATAGAATTTCTTCCACCATGCCAGTAAGGCGGTCGGTGGCTTGCAGAATTGTTTCAGACGCGCTTTCCACGTCCATCATGCCGTATTTTATGCCTTCTGCGTAGCTTTTTATGGACATTAATGGCGTGCGTAGTTCGTGCGATACATTTTGAAAGAAGGTCTTTTGTTCGTTGTCGTATGCGGCTAGTTGACGCACTGCGTTGTTTAAGCTTTGGTTTAGTTCTTCAAATTCTTCGTTGGCGAAAGTACGCGTGTTGGGCGTGAAATCTCCGCGCCCAATTTGCCGCACAAAGTTACGGAAAAATCTTAGCGGCCGCATCATAAAATCTGTCAAAAATCCAGCAACAACCATTGAAATAACCCAAATAAGCCCCACCGATAATAGCAACAGCCTATTAACCACGGCAGTAAACATCACTGTTTCGGTTACATCTAAATAAAAGACTTCCGCGCCGCCCGTTCGCGTAGGCGTTAGGGACACATAAAAAGTCTGGTCATTTACGCGTTTGCGCATACCATCAACTGTGTGCAATTCATTAAGATTTTCCGCAATCGTTTGCGCCTCAGATGACACGAAGACATTCAATGGCACGCGATTTTCGTCAACAACAAAATACCGCACACTCGTATGCGAAAATTCGTGATACCCTTGAATAAGCCGCCACATTGCCCCAGTTTCGGTAGATTGTGATGTACGGGCTTCCCGCAAAACCGCTGTCGCGCTACGGGAAATATATAAGTTAATCGAAAAATGAAACGCAATACCCACCATCGCAAACGACATAAACAGCAAGACAGCAAAAACCATAACTATATTCGTTTGAATATAGCCCAGCAGTTTTTTGAACAGTATCATATTTTTTTCTTTTCGTGCGACAATTTTTCAAATTCTATGCGGCGGAAAATTGCCTTTACTCGTGATACTATACTCATTGGGCTTGCTGGTTTTGTGAAAAAATCGTCGCTGCCCAAGTCCATTGCTGTTTGATAATCCAAATCGCTGTCGCGTGCCGTTAGCATTATTATTGGCACGTAACTGAATCGACGTAGTTCTTTGCACACCATAAATCCGCTTGAACCTGGCATCATTACGTCAAGCACAACAAGGTCGGCTGGTTTGCTCTCAAACGCCGATAATAACAAATCTCCTGTTTCAAACACATTTACGTCGTAGTTCGCGCTTTCCAAAAATGTTTTTAGTGCTTCGCGAATACTGTAGTCATCGTCTGCAATGTAGATTAATTTTCTCTCGTCTGTTTTCATGTTCTCCAAAGGCCTCTCTCGTGACATTTTCTAATGTTTTATACATTATATCATAAGATTATGTAGGGTGCGCAACTTTTTCTTGTTTGTTTCATACTTTCCTACATTTGACGTTTGGAAATAAACGTATTAAACTACTCTAAGAAACTAACTGCGGAGGGGACAGGAAATGGACGAAATATTAAATGTACAGAATCTGTGTAAGACATTCAAATTATCAAAGAAGCAACAAAAATTAAAGAACCTAAAAAATCCGTTATTAAAAGCGGTGGACAATGTGAGCTTTAAATCCTACGAAGGTGAAGTGTTTGGACTGCTGGGCCCTAACGGCGCAGGAAAAACCACCACCATGAGAATGATAGCCACATTAATAAACCCAGATTCGGGCGACGCAACCATAGACGGGTTCAGCATTCGCACAGAGCCAGCATATGTTAGGCAGAACATAGGCTTTTTAACCAACGAGCTAAAATTGGACGAGTACTTTACGCCAAATTATCTTTTCGACTTCTTTGCAGACTTGCATGGGCTAAGCAAAAACACAGCCGCGCAACGCAAAGAGGAATTGTTTACGACGTTCGGAATCGACAATTTCGCGGAAGTAAAAGTCGGAAGCCTATCGCAGGGAATGCGCCAAAAGGCCTCGCTTGCTATTTCGATTGTACATGACCCAAATATAATTATTTTCGACGAGCCAACCAATGGGCTTGATGTAATTACAGCTAAGGTGGTTGTTGATTTCTTGGTGAGCCTAAAGGAACAGGGCAAAAGCATAATACTATCCACGCATATTTTTGGCTTGCTGGAAAATCTTTGCGACCGCATAGGAATTATAATAGACGGCAAAATGGTAGCCTGCGACACAGTAGAAAAAATAGTTGGCGAAAAAACGCTTGAGGATGTCTTCTTCAACATATATCGCGAAACAACAAAGGAGGACATTTAACATGAATAACATGAAACGCACAACGCTATCCATAATGAAAAAAGAATGCCGCCGTATTTTCACCGATAGAAGATTATTTTTCACAACGGTAATACTGCCAGGGCTTATGATGTTTATTCTGTACTCAATAATGGGAAGCTTTATAGCAAATTTATTTGCGGTGGACGAGGAGCATTTATTTCAAGTGCATGTGGTGAATCTGCCCAATTCTGCGGCAGAACTCTTCGCCCCTGATGAATTGCAACTGCAAATAATCCCAACCAACGAAGCCGATATAAACGAAATAATCCAACGCCTAGCCGACAGACAAACCGATATACTCATAGTGTTCCCGTCCAATTTTGATGCAGAAGTAGCAGCCTTTGATGTAGCAACTGCCACAACACCCGCGCCAAATGTTCAAATTTGGGCTAACACTGCGCATTCGACTTCGCATCAAGCTAGGCATATCGTCACCACCATTTTAAATGACTATCACCACGCGCTAACGCATAGATTCAGCATTAACGCCCCCACAGAATACACCAACGAAGACGATTTCGACCTAGCCACCGAAGCAGATGTATTCGCTATGGCAATAGGCATTATGATACCTATGGTGTTTATAATCGTGATTTTTTCGGGAAGCCAAGCAATTGTTCCAGAATCAATTGCAGGCGAAAAAGAACGCGGAACATTAGGTTCTATGCTAGTAACCCCCGCTTGCCGTAGCGGAATGGCTTTGGGCAAAATTTTAGGTTTAGGTGTGTTCGCGCTACTAAGCGCGCTTGTGAGTATGCTGGGAATTATCTTATCCGCACCTATCATGCTGGGTATGTCGGCAAGTAATCTTTTTGATTTTTACTCAATTGCAGATTTCGTGCTGTTGCTTCTGGTATCCATTTCCACCACGTTGATTGCTGTTTCTTTGCTATCGGTGCTTTCCGCACTAGCTAAATCTGTTAAAGAAGCCAATGCCTTCGCAATGCCCCTAACATTTATCATCATAGTAACGGGCTTCGTAGGTCTGTTACTAGGTGGCGCGCCAGACGAATTTTTCTTCTATCTTATCCCCGTTGTAAACAGCGCGTTAAGCATTACCGCCGTTTTTAGCTTCGATGTGAACGTGGTAAACGTACTAATCACAGTAGCCACAAACATAGCAATCTCTCTAATTTTTGCATTCGTTCTAGCAAAGATTTTCAACAGTGAGAAAATCGTATTTGATAAGTGAGGCCATGATGATTAAGAATTTTGTAATGGCATTCGCAACACTTGTCGCATTGATGATAGTTTCGGCATGTGGTCGGAATGTGCAAGAACCATCATTACTATCCGAAAGCGCGGAGGGGCTTTTCGCAGAGTTTAACGCGCCGTGGCTAGAACGCAGCAATGATGTAGCCGATTCCAATGCAGAAGAAATAGAAGCACCCGAAACGAGCGACATTCCGTTTAACAGCGAAGCACACGACACAGTATACGAAGATGCCAAAGCTTCTGATTTTTCTGAATCATCTGAATCAGAGGAAGCGGAAATCGAATACGTAAGCGAAGCCCCTAAAGCCGAAGCGACAACCAACGAAGATGAATTTGCCATTCCGCAGGAAGAAGAGACATCAACGGAAATTGACGAAGATACTATGCAAACACTCCAAACATTAGGGGAAATTGGTGATATAGTAAACTTCTGGCTGTTTGGCGAAGCAGGAGCATTCGATATTTCGGTTAATTTTGAGTTAGGCCGCGTTGACGGTACTGGACAACAGATAGCGTTGAATATGGACATGATAAGCGTAGGCAGTGAGCTATGGTTGGAAACGGATATATCCGATATTATGGGCGGATTTTTGCGCGGCATGGGAATGACTGTTGCAATTCACACAACATGGTGCTGGCAAAATGATGAAATTACCAATATGCGGTTTTTTCTTGGTGGGTCGGAATTGACACAGGCATCTATAAATAATTTGGGGCTTGGTGATATTCATGAGACATTAATGCTTGGTGGCGCGTACTTCACGGAATGGATTCATCAACAAAACACCGTCTTGCCTATGCATTTTGAAAATTTTGAAATTAATCATAGTGGCAATTCAGTATATGTAACTTCTGTAGCTTCGCAGACAGAAATGGATTCCATACAACAGGTGCTTCAACCCATCTTGGATACATTCGACCTAGGCGACGCGTATTTCAACAG
>WQVV01000060.1 GCA_009785665.1 Defluviitaleaceae bacterium | reverse complement strand
GTACGAGGAATGCAAGGGGTAAATTAAAATTTTAGAACCAGCGGTCAATAATTTTGCGTTGTCCTAGCACAGAATGGCGTTTTCACAGGTTTTCGCCAGCGATGACGCGTACCTTGACTAGGAGCTGGCGAGAATCTGTGGGAACGCCAAGCTGCTCTAGGTCAGCGCGAAATTATTGACCGTTGGTTCTTATACCATGTTGTAATTTGGGGATTCTCTAGTGATTTGAATATCGTGAGGGTGACTTTCCCTTAGGCCTGCTGGGGTTACTTGAATGAATTGAGCTTTGTTGTGTAGGTCGGTTACGGAGCGACAGCCAGCATAAGACATGCCAACGGCTAGACCGCCCAGCAGTTGTTGCAGAACATCGTAGAGATTGCCTTTGTAGGTGATGCGACCTTCTACACCTCTGGAGATTACTATATTTGAAGTGCGGGGGTTGTCGCTATCATTTTCTATGGAGGGTAGTTCTGGTTCGTCGTAGGTGGAGGATTCCATTCCGCGATAGACTTTGTATTTTCTGCCTTGGAAGAGTTCGGTAATGCCAGGGCTTTCTTCGCAACCTGCGAACAGATTTCCCATCATGCACGCGGTTGCGCCTGCGGCTAAGGCCTTGGCAATGTCGCCGCTGAAACGGATTCCGCCGTCGGCTATGATTGGGATTCCTTTTTCGCGGGCTACTTCGGCGCAGTTTAATATCGCGCTAATTTGCGGCACACCTATTCCTGCAATCATGCGTTTTGTGGACACTGATGATGGGCCTATGCCTACTTTTACTGCGTCTGCACCTGCTTCGATTAGTAATCTAGTTGCCTCTGGAGTTGCTACGTTTCCCGCAATTAAAGTTATAGTGGGGAAGTCGGCCTTTATTGCGCGGATTGCAGTCAAAACTTCGCCAGCGTGTCCGTGGAAGACTTCGAGGGCGATTACATCAACTTTGCGTTTCGCCAACGCGTGAACGCGTTCCATATAGTCGTCTTTGATGCCCACGGCCGCGCCAACAATTAGCCGACCTTGCGAATCTTTCGCAGAAAGCGGATACTTTACGGCCTTGTTTATATCCTTGATGGTGATTAACCCTTTAAGATTGAAATTTTCATCAACAAGGGGAAGTTTTTCTACTTTGTGACGGGTTAGAATTTGCTTCGCTTCTTCCAGCGTAGTGCCTACTGATGCGGTTATTATATTGCTTTTCGTCATAACCTCGTAGATTTTTTTGCTGTAATCCGTTTCAAAGCGAAGGTCGCGATTAGTGATAATCCCCACCAATTTGTCATGCTCAATTATGGGAACGCCCGAAATACGATATTTTCCCATTAGCTTGTCTGCTTCATATACATAATGATTTGGCGATAACGAAAATGGGTCAGTGATAACGCCGTGTTCGCTTCGCTTTACGCGGTCAACTTCGCTTGCTTGCGTTGCTATGGGCATATGCCTGTGAATGATTCCCAACCCACCGCATCGTGCAATTGCAATTGCCATTTGACTCTCTGTTACAGTGTCCATTCCTGCCGATAGAAACGGGATTTTTAGGGTAATATCGTTAATGCGCACCGTTGTGTCCACATGCGCGGGTGGTATGTCTGAAAAATCTGGGACGATTAAAACATCGTCAAATGTAAGACCGTTGCCTACTAATTTATTCATGCAAAAATTCCTCCGTGTTCTTGTGTTCCAGTTCTAGGGCATTAATATAACACCAGCACGCAAATGCAAATTACGCCGTGTGAGTACGCCACTGATTGCTTTAAGCATTTTTTCATTGGGGTCGAAAATTATTTTTACTTTTTTGCCGTCATGCACAGTCAAAAAGGCGTAAGTATCAAGCCCTTTAACCCCGCCAGAATAATCCCGAACCTCTTGCGCGCCGTTAAACGCGCCTTCGTGATTTTTGTCGTCTATGTGCGCCATAATCTCGAACTGCTTCACATGCCCCGAAAACACTCGTTTCCGTCGCGATTGGTCGTAAATTATATCAATATCCAGTTCTCCACTGGTGAAAATATACTCATACTCCACATTTAAAAAACTCATAAGAAAACGCGCGCCAAACCCCGCCGCAAACCAAACAAGCACGCCCAGCATTGGATTAATAAACAGCAACGCCGCAAACCCCAACAAAAACGCCAGTATACACAGACACGCCTTAATTGCAATGTCCTTGAATGTGCCTTTGCGCTTTACAATTTGCTCCTTAAATACATCTCCCATAACGCACCTCGCAATTCCCTACCTTATATATGTTACTTTATTCGCGTCAATTTCATGCGGTGCTTTGCCACTTTTTATTTTTCCAACACAAACAGACATGCCAAAACTATACCCTTCTGGGAATTGCAAACGCTCCAAAAATCCTGCGCCACTATCGCCACTTAGCGGAATACGCGCCATTCCGCATATAACACTACCAAGCCCCATAGAATGCGCCGCCAAAGCGATATTCTGGCTAACAATTCCGCAGTCCAAAGGCGCGGCTTCCGAACCGTCCTGCGCGATAAATATTATGCACGGCGCATTGTAAAATACTTTTCCGCCGCGTTCCATCATTCGCTTATGCCATTCCGCGTCCTTTTTAACATGCTCCATTGCCGCCGCGTCAAGCTCGTCAATAAAAGCCGCATCAGTTACAACAACTATGTGCCATGGTTGCAAATTCATTGCACTAGGCGAAGCCAACGCCGCCGTTACCAACGCATTAATCTGCTCCGCGCTTAACGCTTCCGAACAAAAATCCCGACATGTAAATCTTTCACCAATAGCTTTCAAAACTTCATTCATATGACACCCCCTAATATTTTGTCCTAATTGTAATATTGTACGCAGTTTAATGCAAGTTTTAGTTTGCCAAAAATGAAATCTCTTGACAAAGCAGAGGTTTTACGGAGATAATCTAAGACACACATAGAGAGGGGAATTTCATATGAATACACAAGGCTGTGCATTTATTGTGCTTGCGGCAATTTTGGTTATGTCGCTGGCGATTTTTGGGGCTTGCACTGGCGGCTCTTCGTCGAGTGGGGCGGCGGAGCGTATTGGTTCCGCGCTTGCGGTGAACAGAGCTACAAGCAATTTTAGCGAGGAACTCGCGGAAAGACTTTCAACCACTCCACTCCATGCGGTGGGACTGCTTGCGGATAGTTTGCAGTATGGCACTGTCACCATGGAAATAAACGAATACCATAATCGTAGGGCTTGGTGGAATGATGGTCATGGTCTTGACGATGACAGGTTAGCAAACTACATGTGGAATTTTGAATTGCATTCGGACATGCAAAATAGGAATTTCGCATTACATGTTAATGCCGCCGCCGTTCACGATAACGAAAGCGTGGATATTTCTATGTTTTTGAATGAACGACGTTTGGCGTTTGGCTCAAGCAGTTTTGATACTTACTATGGAATCAACTTCCGTACATTCAGACAGGATTTCCGCACGCTGGGCGAAGAAATGGGACTTAGCGCGTCTGACTTAGAAATGATGGAATCGTTGTTAGTCCAAGACATGACATTTGATGCATCAGCATATCGCCGCGCATTGACGGATTTTCTTCTAAGTGCCGAGCATGTTACTGCAAATGTTGAAATTCACACAGGGCGCGGGCGTGTAAATGCACGTCGGGTGGAATACACGCTCACAGATGCTGCATTGTCTAACCTAATGCGCGAGTGGCTTCGTACTTTTGAAGACGATACATTTTTCGCAAGGCTAGACAGTCTGTTCGCAAGTGAATTGGGTGCTTCCCATGAGGAAATGTCAATCGAATTGCGCAATCTCGTTCGTTCAATTGAACGCAACATGACTGGAAACATGACCATAGCATTTTACATTGGTGCTAATGACAGGCTTTTGCGCGTAGATATTTCCACTATGACAATTAATATTTATAGCGAGGCAACATCAATGGATATGGTGTTCGATTTCGGCAACTCTGCAACGGATATTTGGCGGCTGGATATTTCCATCTATGAGAATTGGGACACTTATTCCATAGGCATGATTTGGGAATCGCGCCAAGTTGGTAACAATCATGTACATGACCTTGATATATCTGTTCGCGACGGGAGTTGGTGGGACACTTACACGTTTACTTCCAACTGGAATCCAATCACTGGCGATTTCGTGTTTACCGAAGAAGATGTACGGCGCGGCTCTAGCACGGAGGAACTTTTACGCGGAAATCTTATCATTGACGGCGCGAACTTCCATTTAAGTTTTGAGGAAGAACGCTGGAATATGACGCGTTCCGTGGAAATATTTAATGCCCAAGGCGTTAATATTCCCGCTATAAACAATTTCACAAACATAGGAGATTTAAGCATAGACGAACTTGAAGACCTTATAGACAATTTTGTTTTCTGATGATGAAATCGGTATTTGTATTGCAACATTCCTATGAAAGCGATTGTTGCAGTTGCGACGAAACAAAATTTATAGGCGTGTATTCAACAGAAGCAAAAGCCCACGAAACTGTCGAAAGACTAAAAAATGTAACGGGCTTCTGCAATCACCCAGTCGAATGTTTCCAAATTGACGAATATGAACTTGATGTAGACCACTGGGTAGAAGGTTTTGTAAGGGAGTACTGGAGTGTAGAATAGCACATAGGAGGGCGGCAAATTTAAAGGGGGTAGTGTCCATGATGAGACTTGATGCAAGTAGGCAATTAATTACCGTTAATAGGCACTTTAGTATGGCGATAAGGCAAGAAGGTTTCGCTATGCGGCGGCTTTCCAGTGGCTTTAGGATAAATTTTGCGTCAGATGATGCGGCAGGATTAGCCATATCCGAAATCATGCGTGCGCAAATTCGTGGGTTAGACCAAGCCGTTCGCAATATACAAGATTCGCAATCATTAATACAAGTGGCTGACAGAGGAATGTACGAGATAGGCAGTATGCTTACTCGTATACGCGAATTAACGGTTCAAGCGGCTAATGATACACTACACCAAAGAGAATTGATTCAAACTGAAATAGAACAACTTATATATGAGATTGACTCCGTCGCACGCCGCACAACATTTAACGGCATTCCACTGCTGGACGGAACACTTGCCCCTCCCCCACACGCTCGCCCCCAACCGACGACGGGGTTTAGTGCTGTATTGCCCGCGCTTTTTGTGGAGCAGGAAATACAACAACCACAGTCGGCAACGCAAATTGCCCCTGTTTCTGCTAACGCTTCGATAAGCCCGACGGCGTTTTCTGGGCCTATAACAGAAATTGATGTAAGAAATAACAGCGGCAGTGGTGTTGGTTGGAGTTGGAACGGCAATCAATTGTACATTTATGGTGGCGGTAATTTCCGTATTGTTGATTCTTTAAACCCTAACGGCGATACACCAGCCGCCGCGCTAAATAGGCGTATTACCGTAAGTGAGGGAACATCAGCAAATATTATCCTTGCGGGTGTGAATTTAGTATCAAATGATGGGGCGGCTCTTGATGCGCGGAATGCAAACGTAAATCTGCACATTGAGGACGGCACGGTTAATACATTGCAAGGCCGTAGCCAATTTGCAGGTATAGCAACAACTGGCGGTAATGTGGTAATCACAGGCAACACAGGAAGACTTACTGCAATTGGGGGAGACACAG
Source organism: Defluviitaleaceae bacterium (assembly GCA_009785665.1). GTDB lineage: Bacteria > Bacillota > Clostridia > Lachnospirales > WQUN01 > WQVC01. The sequence goes on along the minus strand of WQVV01000060.1, from coordinate 8,401 downwards.
GTGCGGGTATAGGCGGCGGAAGACGTGAAGCTGGTGGAAATCTTACCATATATGGTGGATATGTAACGGCGCGGGGCGGTGGTCAGTCTGCGGCAGGAATAGGCGGCGGCGCAGGTGCAAGTGCGCCCACTGTAGCTGATGGTGGTAATTTCAGTATTGATGGTGGTACTATCAACATTCATGGTGGCACGGTACGCGCATACGGAAGCGGCTGGGGCGCGGGCATAGGCGGCGGTGGTACTAGCGAGCAATTTATAGGTGGTGTAGGTGGTGATATTACAATCACTGGCGGCACTGTATATGCGCGTGGTGGTGCTACTGCGGCAGGCATAGGCGGCGGAAGAAATGCCGATGGTGGTAATATTACAATCACGGGAGGAACAGTAAACGCTTGGTCGGGTACTTCTGCGGCGGCAATAGGCGGTGGACGCGGCGGCGCAGGTGGTAATATCCGAATCGAAGGTGGAACAGTAAACGCCACTGGTGCAGGTGAAGGCGCGGGCATAGGTGGTGGACGCGATGGAATTGGTGGCAACATTACAATTGTTGATGGTAATGTTACCGCAGTTAGTGGGAATAATTTTGGGGCAGCCATAGGAGGCGGAAGCTTTGCCTCTGGTGGAGTAATCACAATTTACGGTGGCACTATAGATGCACGAGCGCAGGGCAACAGAGGTGCAGGTATAGGCGGCGGTAGAGATGGTGCTGGTTCAATCATAAACATACATGGTGGCGACATAATTGCGCGGGGTGCTACAGGCGGCGCAGGTATTGGTAGCGGCAGAGACGGAGAAGCTTCCACAATCCTAATCACAGGTGGTACGATAGATGCAAGAGGTGGACTAGACGGCGCAGGAATAGGCGGAGGACAGGGCGTTGCTGGTGGAGTAATCACCATAGAGGACGGAGTTATTCGTGCGCAAGGCGGAAATCGTGCGGCAGGCATAGGCGGCGGCAACAACGGCAACGGCGGCGTTATTACAGTAAGTGGTGGGCATGTGACTGCGATTGGCGGCAATAATGCATCAGGAATAGGCGGCGGGCGCAATACCCCTGGTGCGCAATTTACCATGTTTGGCGGAACTGTAGAAGTTCTGGTTGGTAGAATAGGCCGAGGAGGTGCTACTTCTGGCCCCAACAACAACGGCAGTATAATCTATCATGATGGTAGCTTGTTTGTGCAAGGTGTAATACACGATAATAACAATAATGTTGGTGGTGCTGCCAGAGTTCCTGGAGGAGTATTTTCCCCTGACGGCACACAGCTTCGTGCTATGGTAATTGATTTAACTACACTGGAAGGCTTTGAGCATCTAAATCTTGGTGATGAGGTTCGTCTTTCCCTTACCATAGACGGCGAGGAAAGAGAATTTACAGGAATTGTAGGCAACCGATATTTCACAATTTGGGTTCCATACGTTCCCGACGACCCGCCAGAAATAATCCTTCCCGAAGAACCACCAGAAATTGCGGACCCAGAAATACGATGGCCAAACCCAAACCTACGGCCAGGGCAAGCCATGTGGTTTCAAACTGGCGCAAACTCTTTTCACGGAATGCTTTTCAACATTCGCCAACTGGACGCTTACGCTTTGGGGCTTCGTGATGCCTTTGGTGATATGTACATTGACGTGGCACAGGAATCGGGCGTACTGGTATCGCCATTGTTAAACATCATAGACAACGCGATAAGCCAAACTTCATCAGAACGCGCACGAATAGGCGCGGTTTACAATCGCCTAACCCACACATCAAGAGTAAACGAGGTATCAAGCCAAAACCTATCTGATGCGGAATCACGACTACGCGACGCAGACCTTGCCCGCGAAGCAATTCGCTTAACAAAGGCAAACATGCGCCGCCAAGCATCAATAACCGTAATGGCTCAAACAAATAATATATACCCTCACATTGTTTATAACATCATAAATCAACCAACAGAATAAGAAGAATAAACTCAAAAGAGGTGAATAAATGATTCGTTAGTTCAATTTTCTGATTGTATCATGTGTAGCAAAACTGTGCATTTCGCATAGTTTCGTTTCGATGTGCTTAGGAATTGGGCTAGGGCGTGTTGCCACTACGGAAATGGCAACACGCCCAACGAAGTTTGTATATGGCTTCGAGACGTATTTGCCGTCTCGCGTTATATGTAATCGGCGTAATGCGGCTATGCCGCTCCTCCTTTGCCATCGTGTGAAGGAGGAATTTTTTTATGTCTATGATAAATGTATCGCAACTAACATTTGCCTACGAGGGCAGTTATGACAATATTTTTGAGGAAGTATCATTTCACATTGACACGGATTGGAAGCTAGGTTTCTGTGGGCGCAATGGGCGCGGGAAAACTACTTTCCTAAATCTGTTGATGGGCAAGTTTGAGTACAACGGATTAATTTCCGCAAGCGTGGATTTTGAATATTTCCCGTTTGTGGTGGAAGACGAAAGCGCGGAAGTTCTGTCAGTTTTAACAGGCATAGTGCCAGACGCGCCGCTATGGCAATTGGAAAAAGAGCTATCAAAACTATCGGTTGACCTTGAAGTGCTGGAGCGTCCATACGCCACTCTATCTGGCGGGGAACGCACTAAGGTGCTTCTTGCGGCGTTGTTTCTTCGCGAAAACAGTTTCCTACTAATCAACGAACCCACAACGCATTTAGATTCCGCTGGGCGCGAAACGGTTGCGCGATACCTAAAAAGCAAAGGCGGCTTCATTCTAGTATCGCACGACCGCGACTTCCTAGACGAGTGCATTGACCATGTTTTGTCCATAAACAAAGCAAACATTGAGGTGCAAGTTGGGAATTTCTCAAGCTGGCTTCACAACAAACAACTACGCGATAACTTTGAAATAGCCGAAAACGAACGCCTAAAAAAGGACATCTCACGTCTGCAAGCATCAGCAAAAAGAACCGCCACATGGTCAGACAAAGCAGAGAAAAGAAAAATAGGCTTTGACCCAGTGAAGGTAGAAAAAAGCACAGGCAGTCGCGCCTATCAAGGCGAGAAGTCCAGAAAAATGATGGCGCGTTCAAAAGCAATAATAGAACGCCGCGAACGAAGTGTACAAGAAAAATCCGCACTAATGAAAAACATAGACACCGCCGACAAATTAAAAATCCACCCACTGGAATACCACGCCTCGCGCCTAATAGAACTATCCGACATTTGCATCACCTACAACGGCAGAGAAATCACAAAAGACATAAGCTTCACCCTACACCAAGGCGAACGCCTAGCCATAACAGGCGGCAACGGCACAGGAAAAAGTAGCATAATCAAGGCGGTGACATGCGCCACAGACAACGCCGATTTCATGCAGACAAAACCAAGTGTACATCTCGAAGCCAGCAACAGCGTTACTGCGTCCGAAAAAATCCCCTACACAGGAAGCATCTATATCGCCAGCCGTTTAAAAATTTCCTACGTGCCACAAGATGCATCATTCCTTACAGGAGGTCTAACCAACTACGCAAAAACCCGCCAAATTGACGAATCCCTTTTCAAAGCAATTTTGCGAAAACTAGACTTCTCTCGCGTACAATTTGAAAAAGACATGCGCGGCTACAGCTCTGGGCAAAAGAAGAAAGTTCTACTAGCCGCCAGCCTATGCGAAAAAGCACATGTCTACATCTGGGACGAACCGTTAAACTACATTGACGTACTATCCCGCATACAAATCGAAGAACTTCTGCAAGAGTACAAACCAACCATGCTATTCATAGAACACGACCGCGCATTTTGCAGAAACGTAGCTACAAAAACAATTACACTATAAAAAGCGGCTTTGCCGCTTTTTTGTTAAACTAAACCGAATTTAACTTTAACATCATTCACAATGTTATCCAAAACTTGTTCCCGATTTTCAGATACATCATAAATAACAGGGTTGTACTTTTGAAATTTAGTAGCAAAAATTTTGTTGGATTCCATGCATTTATTTACATGGTCTCTTAATTCGTCATCACTTAAACTACATGTCCACTCCCTATCTTCATCATAGTTTCGTATATCGTTAAATGTTTGCTCGGGTGTTTTGTTTGGATAAATCAAGCCTATAATCAAGTATTGGGATTTCCAGTAATCTTTGTCGGGTTCAATCTTTTCCCAAATAGGCACTAATTTATCGAAATCAAAATAGCCCTTTCCGTCCTCGAATACATATTTAGTTCCGTTGCGGTAATTAGAACGCCAAGCCAACGCGCTAACATAGGACGCAATGAATGGGGCTATATTAGCCACAGATGCTTCACTGTCGTTGGGGTCAACAATATTTAATTGCGGCAAGCCTTCCGAAAATCCAATGCTCAAATCATCAGTGCCAATAACACTGTAATTTAACGCCTCGTTCAATTTTTTTGCCAGCGTTGTTTTGCCCGCCCTGCTTGAACCAAATATTATAATGTTTTTTTGCATTTTGAATTGCTCCTTTAAATCTAATTTTGATAAATATATCATGCCCCACTATAAAATAAAGATAAAATTCAACTATACCCAATTGTTATTGATACTTTTTCCTGTAAAACAGTGACATATCCGCCCACGAAAATAGTGCAAATTTGCAGGATTGTTGCGTGGCGGATATGTCACTGTTTTACAGGAAAAAGTATGATAGTTTGCAATGCACAAAACGAAAGCAATTCCACTCAACAAAACAGGTTTGGCGAGACTATGCATCCAAGCAATTTTGGTGGAATGTATATTGACGGCGATAGAAACTTGGTTATACTTACTGTAGAACGTGCAGTAGCATTTTCGGACTATGTTGGTGCTTCCAGTTTTGTAACTTAAAAAAATATATTCAAAGAGAATGGAGTAAATAGTCTATGGAAAAATATATCGCTATCTGCATCGCGTGTATCGCGGTATTAGGAGGCGGGTTCTTACTGTTTACGCATTGCCGCGACGAAGGGATTCATATGTTGCATTGGTATGAAATCAGTAGCCCGTTAAGTTTCAACCCTGAACTAGAAAATGTTGAACTGAATGTAATATCCATCAACTCTGATGAAGTAAGAGCAGAGCTTGTTAATAATACTGAGCATGATATAGTTACTGGCTGTTGTTTTGATTTTGAATTTTTTGACGGAAACGACTGGCGCATAATTCCCTATAGGAACTTTAGGCCAATTCCTGGCATCATAACAGAAAGTAATAGCACACGTCTCGAACATTTCAATATTGGTGGTGATTTTTTTCCATTTCCAGATGTTGAATTGTATAGAGTACGGAGGTCGTATGTTATTCGACCACGGGAGCCTATGTATATTGGTGATGTCCTCCGTCATGACTTGGTAATAGAGTTTAGCTTAAACTAATAGGGCGTGTTGCCACTACGAAAACGGTACAACCTTTTGACCTATCAACAAAAGCCCACAAAAAGCGGGTCAAGGGGCGCGCCCCTTGCAGGGTTTGGGACAGCGTCCCAAGGTCTTAAATCTTTTGACCTTAAATCTCTTGACCTTAAATCTTTTAAATGTCTACATCACCCCCTTTTCGGAAAGAATTTCCTTGAAAGGGGTTTTTTACTTTGCGATGCATTAAATTCCGAATTGTGGTGATAATAGTTTTGCTGATTATTGCGGCGGTGGCGTTCGTGTGGTTTCGCACGCCGCGGTATGAAGAACGGGAATTTCGGGGTACGTTCGTAAGGAGTTTTGCAAAGTATGGATATTTATATCAAGCTGAAGAAGAAATCGGACTTGAAGGATAGTCATGAAATTTTGATTGGTGACGTGGCAGATGTTGTTGCGCCGTCAGATTCCTTGGTTAAGATAAACATGATGAAGCTGAAAAGTACAGATAAGGGCAAGGGGACAAAGAATTATTTAATTGGCGTGACTGATGTTATAAAACGAATTGGCAAGGATTTTCCCAATGCAACAATCAACAATGTGGGCGAAACGGACACATGGGTGCATTGTGTTAATGGCAAGCGAAAAGATAAGCCATTTCTAATTTGGTTGCGCGTGGCGGCGGTGTCTGTGATTCTGATGGTTGGCGCGGCTACGGCAATTATGAGTTTCCATACAGATGGGCAAGTCTCGAAGGTGTTTGAAAATTATCACCGCATGATTTACGGCGAAACACAAAGTAATCCGCCGCTTATGGTGATTTCATATTCTGTCGGGCTTGCGGTTGGAATTTTCATATTTTACAACCACTTCCTAGGTCGCAAGCTAACCGACGACCCCACACCAATAGAAGTAGAAATAGAAACATACGAAAAAGAAATAACCGAAGCAATGGTGGACATGATGGAGCGACGGGAGCGGAAAAATGATTGAGTTTTCGCGGCATGTGCTGTCGGTGCTGATTGGCTTTGGTTCTGGAATGGTTATTGCTGCGGCGGTTTTTGCGTTTATTACGGTGATAGGGGTTGTACCGCGATTCGCGCAGAAAACAAATACGCAACAGCATTGCAGAATTTACGAAACCGCAATCGCGGTAGGTGGAATTTTCGGAACTATCGCGGGGTTTGCGTCCTTTCGATTGCCTTTTGGGGTGGTTGGCGCAGTGATTATTAGCCTTTGCGTTGGAATTTTCTACGGCTGTTTGGCTATGTCGCTTGCGGAAGTTTTGGACGTTATGCCAATTCTTACGCGGCGCGGAAATATTAAAAGAGGGCTTTTCTTTTTTGTAATGGCTATTGCTATTGGTAAATTTGTTGGCTCAATGTTGTATTTTCTCGTGCCAGGGTTTTACGAAGCAGGTTCCTAGGCGGCGGCAAAGCCGCTTTTCGCCGATTACCTGTATGGGCAAGCTACGCATACGTCACGAAGCCATGAACAGTTTTCTAGGCAATAAAAGGAGGATTCCATGAACACAGACAAACAGGCTTATAACAAAATGGTGAAATCTGCACAGCCAAAAAGCGCGGTTTTTAGTAATTGCTTGCGAGCATTTTTAGTAGGTGGGTTAATTTGCGCTATTGCGCAAGTAATGTACAGTCTGCTTGAAGCGGCGGGAGTTTCGCAGGAAAACGTGGGAACGATTGTTGCTGCAATTTTGATTATCGTAGCGATTCTGCTTACCGCCTTGCGTGTCTACGATAAAATCGGGAAATTCGCGGGTGCAGGCTCGATTGTTCCAATTACGGGTTTTGCCAACGCCATTGCCGCTCCCGCAATCGAACATAAAAAAGAAGGTCTAATTTTAGGGCTGGGCGCGAAGATGTTTGTAATCGCTGGCCCAGTAATTGTATACGGTACAATTACATCAGTGATTGTCGGCTTGATTTATTACTTCACGAAGTAGAGGTGCATAGTGTTGAAACATTTTGGCGATGCAAGCGTGAAATTTGCGAATCCACCTTCGATTGTGAGTGCGGCTTCGATTGTTGGGCCTAAGGAGGGCGAAGGCCCTTTGGCAAAATATTTTGATAAAATTTCGTCGGACGTGTTATTTGGCAAAGAAACTTGGGAGCAGGCCGAAAGCGAACTAATGCGCCAAACCGTGGAGTTAGCCATTCAGAAATCTGGACTTGCCGTTGGGGATATTCAGTACATTCTCGCGGGCGACTTGCTTAATCAGAATAGCGGCTCTATTTATGGGGCGCGTTCTTTTGGGCGACCTTTCTTTGGGCTTTTCGGCGCGTGTTCTGCTATGGGAATGGCAATGACTTTAGGTTCTATGTTAATAGACGGCGGTTACGCAAACTACACCGTTGCCAACGCATCAAGTCATTTCTGCGGCGCGGAAAAGACATTCAGATTCCCATTAGAACTAGGAACGCAACGCGCTCCCACCGCCTCGTGGACAGTAACGGGTGACGGCGCGGTAGTTCTATCCTCCAGAGGTCGCGGCCCATACATCACAGCCGCAACAACAGGCGCGATAATCGACCTTGGGCAAAAAGACGTAAACAACATGGGCGCGGCAATGGCACCAGCAGCAGCCGATGCAATAGCAAAGCACTTCCGCGACCTAGCCCTCCCTCACGACCATTACGACCTAATAGCAACAGGCGACCTAGGACGCTACGGTTCAAAGCTCCTACTACAACTACTACAACAAGAAAACATAGACATAACCACCCGCCACACCGATTGCGGCGTACTAATATTCGACGAAAAGCAAGACGTACACGCAGGCGGAAGTGGTTGCGGCTGTTGCGGCTCAGTATTCGCGGGCTATCTACTAAACAAGCTACGGACAGGCGAAATAAAAAAGCTCCTATTCGTACCAACAGGAGCACTCCACAGCGTAGCAACAATCCAACAGGGCGAAACAATACCAGGAATAGCCCACGCGGTAGCCGTAGAGCGGGAGTTGTAGAGATAAAAGATTTAAAGTCAAAAGATTTAAGGTCAAAAGATTTAAGACCTTGGGGACGCTGTCCCCAATACCCCTGCAAGGGGACGCAGTCCCCTTGACCCCGCTTTTTTGCGGTATTACAGCT
>WQVV01000059.1 GCA_009785665.1 Defluviitaleaceae bacterium | reverse complement strand
TATGGCAAAAGTTCTCCCATTTTTATTACGTTATTACATTCTGGCTACGAGACGTACACTTTACCTACGAATACACTTTATCGGCGAAAAGCGGCTATGCCGCCCGCTCGTTCGTTTACCACATATACAATCTGCGGCGTGGGATATAGCGGTGAAAACGATAATACATTGGGTGATAACGGAAACGTAATGGTTCTTCCTCTACTGGTTCAGTGAAGGGGCCGAATCTTGTTCCGTAGTTAATTGCGCAATTGCACATAAATCCTGTACACATTGTAAATCCTCCTTTGCGAAGCCCTTGACCAAGGACTTTTGCTTTACAATGTATCTTATGCAATAGAGGGACAACGTGTTACGCGAAGGGAAACGGTAACTTCGCAACCGCCATTTTCTGTGTGAACGGCGGATAATTGCGCGCCTAGTTCGTTGGCCAAACGGCGACAGATTGCCAAGCCCAAGCCATTACCGTGGGGTTTTGTGGCGTTCAGCAGAGTTGGCACAGATTCAAGATGTACAGTTGGAACAACATACGCGGCTTCAAGACGCGAGGATAGATTTGCATACATATCATCAGTACTACTCACCGAAGACGAACCCACACGCATATCACCAGCACCAGACAACGTAGCAGACACGGCTTCGTGACGTACAGGCGGGTTTACATACACGTCATCGGCGTTGCCCACCGCAGGTGCAGCACTTGATAACGTAGCAGACACGGCTTCGTGACGCACAGGTAGGTTTGAATACATTTCAGCGGCGTTACCCGCCGTAGGCGTGTCGGAGATTGTTATTTTTAGGTGGTCTTTGGTGTACTTGGCGTTTATCTCTATTTCGCCTTGGGTCTGGGTTGTTGCCTCTATTGCCTCTACTGCGTTTTTTAGTAGGTTGGAGAATATCATTCTTAGGGACGATTCTTGCCCGTAACAGGGTAGTACGGCTTCGTCGTCTAAGCCTAGAGTGTTTATTTCGGCTATGTTTAGCGTGAATGAAATGCTTGGCCACGCGGCACGATAGGTGTCTAGTATTTCTGAAAGAATTGTGTAGAGGTCTACTTCCTTCGATTCGCTGTGATGATTGGTGGTGGATAGCATTCTGCGTACCAGCTCGCAAATGTTGTTTAGTGCCTGCTCTATGTGGTCTAGGTGATGCGGGAGGTTTTCTGTGTCTAGGCGCAGTAGGTTTACATGCGCTAGGGCCACCGCCGCTGGGTTTTTTATTTCATGCGCTAATGCCGCCGCCATTTCTGTAAAACCAATTTCTAATCCCTTCATGCGTCATCTCCGTGGTAGGGCTATTGTTCTGCCCGCTACTATGTGGTCTGGGTTGTCGAACCCGTTTAATGCCATAATTTCGTATATCATGTTTGCATCTCCGAAGAAACGTAAGCTTATCGCTAACAGGCTGTCACCAGGTTGAATGGTGTATGATTCGGGAATTGGCCCGATTAATGCGGCTTCTTCGCCAGTGATTGTTACTGCTGCGGTTGCATCTGCTTGGGGAACTGGGGTTGGTGGTGGGGGTGTTGCCGCCGCTATTGCTTCTGGGGTTGTTTCGGTTATGGCTGGTGGTTCGTGAATTTCTGCTACTATGTCTTGAATTTCGCCATTGGCGTTTACTGTTGCGGGGTCTGCGCCTGTTACTGGAATCGTGTCGGGGGTAGTAACATGCACGGTTGAGTCGTCCCCTGCGAATACTGGTGTTGTTGCGGCTTGGTCGCGAAGTGCAGTTGTTAGTTGACGAATTTGCGCTTCGTGATTTTGCAAAGTTTCCTGATTGCGAACTAGGCTCACGCCCATCACAAAGCTAACCAAGAATAACACGGCGCAAAGTCCTGCTAGAAGATTGGTTGCACGCTTTTGCTCGGTGGCTGTTCCGCGCCGTCTTGCTTTTGCGGCTTCGTGGCGGCGGATTACTTCCTCTGGTTCTCTGCCGCGCTGAACTGGGCCACCCATGGAATATCTTCCTTCCATGCGGTCGTCTTCTGGTTCGTAGTAATCGTCGTAGCCTTTTACTGGCGATTTCTCACGGTCGAACTCGTCTGTTTTTTCGCGGCGACCCATTATTTTTGGTTCGTTTACTTCTTCCTCTTTTACATATTCTAGCGGCTTCAATTCTACCAGTGTTGGCGATTTCGCCGTATAGTCTACCGATTTATTCACTAGCATGTATTCGTGCATGTTGGTGTTTTTTTCATAATAGATGAAATATCCGCCTATTTCTGCTACGCGGTCGGCGGGCGTGACTGCCGCTGGATTTGCCGCATAAAACGCATTTGTGCGTTCCAGCGGATCCATAACAAACATCACTTGAAACGGCTTCCGAAACTGCCGCAGGTGATACGCCGCATAATACTGATTCAAATAAGTACCATAACTTGGTTGCGATTGCATCCAACCAACAATCTCCATTCCAGAAAAATGCTCTTCCAGAACTTCCTCGGCGTAGTCAACACTTTTTTCACTAAACCGTAAGTGTCCTTCATTCTTTTCCGCATAACGCCCATAAATAGCCCCGCCGATAAACAAAAACTGTTGTCCATCAATAAGCATTTGCTTTCCAACCAAAAACGCCAGCCGTTCTTCAAAACCTGCGCTTTCTGCATACTGGTGCAAAAACGTGCAGACGTAATCCTCCATATAAATTCTCAAGCCGTCGCCAATACTGCCTATTTGCTTTATATTCGCAGGCAATGTAAAATCTTGCATAGCCTTCGCCTCCCGTGCGCCTTCTGTGATTGTCTTCGAGACAAGCGTAACAGGAACTACAGGGGCAATATGGTAAAAAATGTAACACGAAATATTTTTTTTGATGTCATGCTTTTTGCAAAAGTGACAAAGAATAAGGTCAAGAGATTTAAGGTCAAAAGATTTTAAGACCTTGGGGACGCTGTCCCCAATGCCCCTGCAAGCCTTTAAAAAAGGCTTGACCCAAATTTTGACATGGAGGGAATTTTACTGTGCGTGAATTTTATCATGAGAACAGGGAAAAGATTGATAGGTTTTTGTTTATTCTTATTGTGGCTGTTGTGTTTTATTTGTTTTTTACTGTGTTTTTCCGATGGTTGTCGCCGTTCTTTTTTGGGTTGATTATTGCTTTAATTCTTGGGCCGTTGGTTCGGTTTTTGGTTAATAAGTTGAATTTTCGGCGGTGGATTGCTTCTTTGCTTTGTTTGTTGTTGTTTATTGCATTGTTTAGTAGTTTGGGGGCATGGTTGGTTAATACGCTTGTGCGGCAGATTTCTAGTTTTATGGAATCCGCGCCTGTTCATGCGGAGGAAATATCAGAGCGTTTGCATGATGCAAACGTATGGATTCAGCGGTACACGGAATTTCTGCCCGAGGGCTGGTATATTCCCAGCATAGAGGAAATGGCACCTGCTTTGTTGGGGATTTTTCTAAGCGACGGAATGCGCGAAACTGGGTTGCGGACTTTGGGTAGTGTTCCAGATTTTCTTATTAATATTGTATTGGCGTTGGTTAGTGCTTATTTTTTTATGTCTGATGGTAAGAAGATTTATGAATTTTGCAAGAGCTCTACGCCTAAGTGGATTTTGCGACAAATGCGGCAGACTCGTAAGGGTTTAGAGCGGGCTATGTCGGGGTATTTTAAGGCGCAGGGTATTTTGATGGTTATGAATGGTGTTATTGGTGTTGTTGGGCTTTTGTTCTTGGGAAATCAGTATGCGTTGTTGCTTGGGTTGCTGTTTGCTATTTTGGATTTTTTGCCAATACTTGGGCCTGCAATTGTGTTGATTCCTTGGGCGTTGATTAGTATTGCTATGGGGAATATGCATCAGGCAATTGGACTGCTGGTGATTTATGCGATAATGACCATTGCCAGACAGGTGCTTCAACCCAAAATTCTTGGCGACCAAATGGGCGCGCATCCGCTGGCTTCGTTGATGTCTATTTTCATAGGCTTCCGAATATTTGGCATATTGGGCTTTATTATTGGCCCTGCCCTTCTGATGATTTTCATTGCAATCCGCGAAACTAATAGCGAACCGCAAGTGATGGAAGAATAGGAATTGCCCGAAACTGTTGAAAAGTCCATTTTTTACTGAGAATGGACTTTTTCGTGGTTTTTGTGAATTTCGTGGTTAAAAAAATTCCTTTTTCAGTTCATGTGTTTGTGAAGTAAAAAACCAGCCACTTTTTATAGCAAACGCGCTCGGCAATCACGGATTGGGAGCGCGTTTGCTATATCAAGTTGTTGGTTGAATAAGAAATATGCTATTATGCTGTAATGTTTCTGATTTCGCGTGGTTGGTATATGTAGGGAGAGGGATTTCTGATATGAGAAAAAAAATGAGAAAAATTTTGTTACTTGCGTCTATTGCTACTATGATGATAATTATTTTTGTGTCATGCAGTTCTGGTGGCGATTGGGATTCGGCCGCGCCTATGGTTCAACCTGCGGGAAATGATAGCGTAGCTGAAATTCAAGTGGGAGTTCAAGTAAGTCCAACTATGCCGCCTGTAATTGTAGAAAGCGAATGGGTGGAAACCTCAGATGATGCTTACGATTGGTTTTTTGTTGATGAAGAGGTCGAGGCTGAAGAGGATTCCGAATTTTATGCAAACCGACACACCAACATTGACCGTCCCGCTCTCGAAAGCGAACCAAATTTTGATTTTGGCGGTGGTATTACTGCTTCTGTGCCTGTTAGCCCACCGTCTATGCCTGCCGCGCCTGCTCCAGCCGCGCCTTCTGCGCCGCTTGACCGCGACCCATTCCACCGCGAGAGGTATTCGCCTATTGTGGATAATCGCTGGGTTAATTCGCAATCGCAATCGGCGGTATCGTTTGGTTTGCAGATGGACACGGCATCTTATAGAAACATTGCGCGATTTATTAACAATGGCTTTCGTCCACCTGTTGATGCTGTTCGTGTGGCGGAGATGATTAATTATTTCAGTTTCGACAGGGTTCTGCCAGACAACGGCACGCCATTCAGAATTTACACAGAGATTGGGCCGTCGCCATTTAACGAGGAAAAACATTTGGCATTCATACGGATTCATGCGCGTGAGATAGACCGCGAGTTTCTGCCTGCGAACAACTTGACATTTTTGATTGACACGTCGGGGTCAATGGCACCTGCAAACAGATTACCCTTGTTGCAACAATCGTTGGGGCTGTTGGTTGCTAATCTTGACTCCCGCGATACCGTATCAATAGTCACTTACGCGGGTTATGCGCAAGTGTTGCTTGATGGCGTATCTGGTTGTAATCATGAATATATTATGGCGGCAATAAACGGGCTTCGCGCCCACGGACACACCGCTGGCGGATATGGCATAATAACCGCATTTGAGTTGGCTAATCAAAATTTTGACCCCACCAAGAACAATCAAATAATCCTAGCCACCGACGGCGATTTCAACGTAGGAGTATCAAGCATAGCCGAACTAGAAGAATTAATGGCAGCACAACAAACCCAAGGAATCCACATGACTTTGCTTGGAATGGGCGCGGGGAATTTCATGGAACAAACAATGGAAACAATATCCCGCAACGGCAACGGGACGTTTCATTATATAGACACGCTGGAAGCGGCTCATAAAATTTTCGTGGAAGAATTTATACAAAACACGTTCATAATTGCCGACGAAGCGCGTGCGCAAGTGGCGTTTAATCCCGCGACGGTGATAAATTACCGCCTAATAGGCTACGAAAATCGCCTAATAGAAAACATTCACTTCGACGACGACACCCGCCAAGCGGGGCAAGTAGGCGTAGGCGCGGATTTGGTAATAATGTTCGAGATAGAACTAGCCGACGGAATCATGGAATATGTAGAGGCTTTCCACGCAGGAAGTTCCTACGGCACACGACATGAGTTATTCACAGTAAGAATCCGCTACCACGAACCAAGCGAATCCACCAGCCGATTAATTGAACATCCAGCAACACATGACCGCGTCTTCTGGCAGAACACAACGGATTTCACCTTTGCGGCATCAGTAGCCGCTTTTGGGCATATTCTGCGTGATTCAGAATTTAGCGGCAATGTCACTATTCCGCAAATTCTGCAAATGGCGGAATCCTCTCTAGGCGAAGACCCGCACGGGCATCGTCGTTCCTTTGTGGAGCTAGTAGAACGCTACCGAGATTTGCCGTAAATTTTGACATAATATAAGTTATTCGCTTACAATTAGGAAAAAGTATAGCGATTTCGATTGAAATTGGGTTTCGTCTGTCGCTAATTCTGCGTAGAGACATTCGCAGAATTGGCTCGCCCTCAACCCATTTCAAAACGAAACGCCTATATGATACGGGGGTTGCTGTGAAATATATTCTTTTGGCTATTGGGATTTTGTCGTTGATGAATGCACATATGGTGTTGCGAGTGTCGAATTTTTCGATTGGGTTTGCGTTGCAGATTGGAATTTCCTTGGCGGTTATTGCGTATGCGTTGCTTTATAAGAGGATTTATCAGAAGTTTCATATTATGATGGGGCTTGCTTGTTTGTTGCCTGCGTTGCTGGTGGTTTTTCTGTTTGTGTATGGAAAGTCCAGCAATGTGGATTATACGGAAGATGTTGTGATTGTTCTGGGTGCGGCGGTTGTTGGTGAAACTGTTACGCGGCCATTGGCGCGACGGTTGGACGCGGCATTGCATTACTGGCAGAACAATCCCGACGCGTACATAATAGTATGCGGCGGGCTTGGTAATCGGGCGGTGATTACCGAAGCAGAGGCAATGGCGCGGTATCTAGCGCGGCGAGGTGTACCACGCGAGCGCATTTTATTGGAGGAATATTCTACATCTACTTATGAAAATCTCGCCTTCGCGAAGGAAATTCTTGACGAACATTTTCCAGACGGCTTTAGCGCGGTTTTGGTAACAAATGACTTTCATATTTACCGAGGGGTTCGCACTGCACGACGAATTGGCATTGATGTCAACCGTTTGGGCGCGTACACAGATTGGTATTCTTGGCCA
This sequence comes from Defluviitaleaceae bacterium, assembly GCA_009785665.1. GTDB lineage: Bacteria > Bacillota > Clostridia > Lachnospirales > WQUN01 > WQVC01. Next base: position 7,318 of record WQVV01000059.1, on the reverse strand, counting down.
GTGAATTACTTGCGCGAAATGTTAGCTGTTGCCCATATGTGGGTTTTTGCGTAAGCAATTAACCCAAACAAAGAGGACGGCATTGTTTTCACCATGCCCCAAGCGTAATCTATCTTGTCGCGAACGTTAGCGCGGGATACACGTTTGGGGCATGTTTATTGTTATTTGGGCTAGAATTTACATTGCGGTGTGGGTGATTGTTATTATGTGATGGTAACAAACAAACACATATTTTTAAGGAGGATTTATACAATGAAGAAATTTTTAGTAGTGGTTATAGCCATTTCGGTTCTCGCGCTTGTGGCGTTTACTGGTTGCGGAGCGGAGGAAGAGCGTGGCGAATTTCAAGCGGCATCAAGCACGGAATTAACGATTGCGGTATTACGCAACAATTCACTAATTGAAGATGCGGCAAGAAGGTTCGAGGAGAACCACGACGGACGTTACACAGTAACTCTAGTGGTGTATGAAGATTTCGCAAGTTACGCACAAATAATAAATTCATCATTATTGGGCGGCAGGGGCGAAGATATAATAAGTGTGCAGAATGTAGCGTGGCAAAGACTAGCCGACGCAGGCTTATTAACGGATTTAAACGACACCATGAATTTTCAGCAAGGAAGGTACTACCAAAGTGTGCTGGATGCATTTTTGTACAATGGCGGGCGATATGTAATTCCTATGAATTTCGGCATTAACGCGTTTCGGTTTGACGATACTGTGTCAACTGTTCCAGCCAACCCAAACAGATTCGCGCTGGAAGATGTACTCAAATTCGCGGCAATCTACCCAGACTTACCGCTGTACACCACACCAATGGGAATGACCCCAACCGATTTTGCATCAATGTTTTTCAATCTATATTTTGATGATTTCGTAGACCTCGCAAACAGAACCGCCGATGTAGACAACGCAAAATTTATAGGTATATTGGAAGACGTTGAAAGCATAAGCGAGCGGCTAAGATGGCCAGATATAGGCGAGAGCCTGCTAATGTGGGGGGATATGTTTCACAGTGCGGCAATGTCTGCAAACGGAACGAAAGATTACTCACCATATCATATAATCACCAACAGCCGCGGCGAAGGGCTTGTAGAGCCAAGAAACTTAATGGCAGTAAACGCAAACAGCCCAAATCAAGAACTCGCCGCCCGTTTCATGCAATTTCTACTATCCGAGGAAGTTCAAACCTCGCCAGAAATGTGGTCAACGCCAATAAACAAAAACGCGCATGAAGTAGTAGCGCAAGCCACATTAGACGCAGTTCGCGCAGGGGGCTTCGAGCCAGAAGGTTTTGACCTTGCTAGAAATATAGCAATCTTTAACGCCCACGCCGCAAACCTAACCCTTTCAGGAACATCAGACCCATTCATTCGTGACTTTGTAAGAGACGAAATAACACGCTTTTTTGAATGCGAAGTAACCGCACAACAGGCAGCAAGTAATCTGCAAGCCCGCTTGACAATCTACCTTAATGAGTAACCATTCTTTTTGCGATTTACCCACTTGTAAAATCCGCTAAAATCGGGTACACTCATAACTATGTGCAACATAATAAAGCCATTCGGGGACGTAATGGTTTCGACGGGGGTTTTGAAAATAGGGATAGCCATCCGCAGGGGAGACTGCGTTATCAAAGTCAACCTTTAAAAAAGAAACGACAATAATAATTACGCATTTGCGGCTTAATTAAAGCCGTGGTCGGCTCGGGGAGTCCTGCATACCCGAATCCCGGCCTCGATATGTGGGGAACTTTTCCGCCTGTAGCTTTGAAGCGGTAAAAGATTAAAAAGCTACCAAAACCTTTCGCGTGTAGGTTCGCGTAGGAATAGGGAACAAGCTGGGTAACGCCCAGCACCAAATAAACCAACTATGATGGTAGAAGTCCTTATCAATGAGCTTTCGGACGCGAGTTCGACTCTCGCCGTCTCCATAATCCAAATCCACGACGCAAATGTTAGGTCGTGGATTTTGATGTAGGAGCTTCATCTCCATTTTGGGCTTTCTCGACTTAATTGTTTAGGGTGCTTTGGTGGTGGTGTCTTTCTATCCAATGAGAGGAGCAGTGTTCTGTGTCCACGTCAAACTATACAAGCGCAGACAGGCTTTATAAGATACTTAATGCTATACTGGAGTCTAATGAGCAGTATGGTGGCAGGGTTTTTATGTCATTTTTCAAATTTAATGAGAATAAACCCGAAACTGTTTATAAATTCTACAGAAAAACCATTGAATTAGCATCCAGTTTAGGGAAAATAAACAGTGAAATTGGAGGACGAACAGCAGAAACATTTGAGCCACATATAGAAAAAATACTAGAGGCATTGTTAAGCATCAACATAGAAAGTCACACCAACGATGGTTTTAACTCGTTTCACCAAAAGCTGTCTTGATGGAGTTGCTATGGCTGGACTACAGATGTTTGCCAGTTACATAGCTGACAATAATATCGAAAAGGAGATATATCAAGAAGATTTAGATTTAATTCAGAGCGAAGTCAATGAATTAATAACGACTGTAGCTGACTCAATGATTGACAATAAGTTGAAGAAAAGTATTATTGCTAATTTGAACAACATCTCAATACTCATTCATGAATATTATTTTTTTGGAAGCGCAACAGTGAATAATGCGATACAAAAAACACTGGGGCAAACAGTGTTGCAATTTTCGCAAATTGAGCAAACGGAGGAAAACAAAAATATATTCATGCAATTTCTTGAAAAAATGAGGAACATCAATACCGTTATTTCATTCACATCAAATGTGCAACAAGTACACAATATTGTAGCCACTGCAATGCCTGTGTTGCTTGATAAATTATCAAGTTAGGCAAATAGATTGCAAAACAAAGAATTTGCTTGAGACGCAGATAAACACAAAATTAACGTTTGTCAGAATCAATTGCACAGGTCGAAAAATGAGTACAGTTCATACAGCATACGAGATTTTCAGCATTTTAATGAGATAATTTACAACACACCGTCTTACGATGAACTAAATAGTAGTAGACCGCAATGCTAAACTTAACATTTGTGGGTTTTTGACCAATGGTAGAAGGGAAGTGATTTTGTGCCTAAACCTTTTGAAGTCGGATATACTGATGATATACCCCAAATATTTGCTGGAGGTGTAGTCATGGAAAAACTAACCTACAATCCGCTTGACTTGGGAAAAATTAAGGGCAAGAAAAGCATTTTGGCTTCTACCGAGGAAGCATTGAATGACGTTACCCCTATAGAATGGGATGCTGATGTCTTGAATGGAAATAAGCAAGTGATACTAGTTGAGAAAAAATAACTGTTTGTAGAGGTAATTTATGTGTGCCATTGGGGATATTATATTGATTGAATCGTATCAGCATAAAGGACGTGCTTTGTCGAAGCACTCTTTTGTTGTGTTGAGCGTTGAGTCTGGAAAGATAGAAGGGCTTGACTATGATTTTGTCTGTAATGTTCTTTCTTACTTCAAGAACGAGCAACAAAGAGCTAAAAAGTTAGGTTTTCTGGGTAACTTTAAAATAACCCACGAAGATAGTTCCGTCGTGCAAAGCAATACAAAAGACGGCTATGCGAAAGCCGAGCAGTTATACTACTTCAATCGTGATAAGACCAACTATACCGTTATTGGGAAACTGCACGAAGATGTATTTAATCGTCTCGTTGAATTTATCGAAAATTTGGATGTGCCGTTGGAACACATCACGGATAATTTGTAATATGGTCGTGGTTACTGAATATGGTGGTTAAACCTTTTTAGTCCAACACCACCGCAAACAGTAACCACGTAAAAAAGTGATGTCGTGGATTCCGGCATAGGTGGTTCATAGTTTCTTGCATTTTTTGTGCGATATAGCGAAATGCAGTTGGTGATACATCTGTAATCTGGAGGAAAATTAATGAAAAAGATGTACAATTCAAGACCAATAACTACTAATATCACGAAGAATGAACTTGTCAAATCACTGAATTATCATGGTATATCTTGTAAATTTGGCATTTCTGAAAATGAAATAGCGGATTTTATTGATGATTTGTTGACTAATAAAAAAATAAACAAAAGCACTATAGACAAAATTTACTATGAATTGATTTACTTCAGACAACATAAATGTTGTTATTTAAGTGAGTTTGAGGAATTTGGCGACGAATCATTCCAATATGGAAAGGCAATGTTGGAAAAAAATTATGGCATAAAAAAGCCATTTGTTGATTTTATGGTGGCACTTTCAAGAGGGGAAAAGATTGTTGCACTTGAATATTGCTATGCCGAAAAAATTTTAGATGCTATAAAACTTGTTTTCAGAAAAGAAATTAAAACTACTATTGAAGACGAAATTAAGGTCAGATATGCGTTTATACCTATCATAATTCAAATTCCACAAAAAAGAGTTATAGTTATGGTAAACCCTAAAAGAGATGGAGCAAAAGAGAAAGAACATGTATTTTCTCATATCGCAAAGGACTATCTTGATAAAATAAAATGTATTTTCAAGTTGAAGTGGGTAGAAATACGAAACAAGTATGCCCAATATAATCATTGTATTACTTTGAATTTCACAAACGAAATATGTCGTTTGGCAATGGGTAACCCAAGTGAATTAGCTAAGGAGAAGCTGGCAGAAACTATAGAGTTATCTTCAAAAGCCATTGAAAATTTTCTTGAAACCCATATGAAAATTACGTGCATGAGCGAGAAGCGTTTACAATCAAGTCTATTAAATATTCATGAGAATATACAGTCTGTCATTGAAAATGCTGTAATTTCAAACTATATCGTAGAAAATGGCAAAGGGATAAGTGCAAACTCTAAAATTGGATATATATCCTACATAAAGTTTCATGACAGAACAAACAGTCTTATGAGAATGCGTGGCGAATACCTCAAACCAATTACAGATTCGGAAACATTTCTTTCTTTGCGTAATGACTTAAAAAAGTACCGTGAAATATCGGCAATAAGGATAAAGTGGCTGCAAGAAGATATGAAATTTGATGTTAAATACGAACTTGAAAATATGACCACCTTAGTGCTTCGCTTTTATCATGAGTTTTGTGAGGGTGATTACAATAATGCTATCCAAGAATATGAAAAATTTGGACAAGACGCTGTTGCAGAAGTTTGTACAGTGGATAAAGTGGAAACCTAAAGAAGAATTAGTTGCACTAACGCCAATGACATTTGCCAAAGATGCAAAAATAACAATTGAAGCGTCGAATAATTTTTTTGAGGGACTCTGTGAGAGTAATCTTGCGAAACCTAAGCCAAGAATAAAGTGTGACAATTGTGGCGATATAATCACATTTTATGGTAAAGATGACGATATTTATACTTGTGAAATATGTGATGGCGAAATAAGTATGGACTATCAAGATTTAGAAAACATCGTATATTCTATTGATAAAAATGACTTTAGGAATGCTAGTTTTTCTACACAGACAGAGATATTGAAAACTTTCAGAACAGAAAAAAACGCTGCTGATAAAATGGAATGCTTGACCATGCCGAAGAATACTGATGCGATTGAGGTGAATCCTGTGAAAATTGCAATAATAACCGCTTTGGAAAAAGAGCTAAACCCTTTACATAGTTTAATTGTTGATTGTACATCAATAGGGAATGGTGTATACACATACCATGAGGGGTTTTTTATTAATGATGATGCTAAAATTTCTGTAGTTGCAGCACATTGTCATAACATGGGAATGGTTGCCACGACGGGATTAACAATGGATATTATCCATAAATATAAACCAGAATACGTTGCTATGATTGGCATGGCAGCGTCGTTAGAAGGACGAAATCATCATGGATACGGTGATATTTTAGTACCTTCAAGCATATTGGACTATGGAAGTGGAAAGATTGTCGAAGATAGCAAAAGTGGCAAAAGTTTTCTTTTTGAACCTTATATGTTGGATTTAGATGCGGGTTTGATGAACAAGCTCAAAAATTTTAAGCGCGCCCAAGATGTTCACAGAGATATAAAAGATTTATTTGGCAGAGTCGCAACTACTCCTAATACAGAATTAAAACTGGACATAGGGGTAATGGCTTCAGGTAGTGCAGTAGTTGCAAGCAAAGGTTTTTCTGATGAAATGATAACACCGCAACATAGAAAAATAATAGGAATCGACATGGAAATATACGGCATGTTTCATGCCTGTAGATACAATGATACAGAATGTAAGCCAAAGTGCTTTGCAATGAAATCGGTAGTAGATTATGCTGATAATGAAAAATCTGATAAATTTCATGATTATGCCTGTTTTGTTAGCGCGAATGCTATTCAACGATTTGCTTTAAACCATTTATGTGAATGACTTGCTTTACGCTATATGAATTGGTAGGATGGGTAAACAAGTGAACTGCACCCCAAAAAGATAGGCACTTTTTCATGCCGTAAGAGAATCCAAGTGAGAGCGGAACTCTAAAGGCGACATACCGTTCAATCGTTTTTGATAACGATTGAAATTATGGAAAGTCATGTAAAATACCTATCGGAGCGCACCGATGTTATGCACTAATTAATATCTGCGCCTCATCAAGTTCCGCACGGGTAAGCTTGGTAATCTGCATCACTTTAAGAATGTCATCACCTGCTACAATCATATCTTTCGCAACACGCATACGTTCTCCTTTGAGCGTGTCATTAACAGCCGTATTAACAGCCTCAATTTTTCCTTCCTCAAACAACCTCGCAACCTTAGTCAATTTAAGAAATTTGCTATGAACAATTCCAACCAAACAACGTCTACCGCTTTTTCAACCGAACCCTTTTCATGCCTGGAATAACAGTTGGTCACATTGATTTTGAAGCAGTAATACGTCGACATTTTGATTAAGTCGCCGTTGAGTTGCTTTTCATTTTGTCGTATGCGATTTCGCGCCAACAACCGCCGATATGCTCGAACAACCGCATGTGAGAGTCCATAAATACGGGCTTTTTTTGATTGTTGTACAGTTTTAACCAGCGATATTTTTCTGCGCAAGACGTGAATACCGCCATGTAATATTCAGTTTTTTTGGCTGGTTTTTATGCTACCATTAACAACGTGTACCGCTTTCTTTTAGAAATAGCGTGTACTCGTCGTGCATTTCCTTGCAAAATGTTCAAGTGCCTCCGCTACCGTGAAGCCCGCTTTACCTCTCATTGACAATTTTCCCCTTTCAAGGCTCGCTAGATTACCCTTATTTGAAATTGGAAAAGAAAAAACCCTTGATTCTTAGTAAAATCAAGGGCTTTCCTGCTTTACTGAAAGCTATTTTGCCTACGGCAAAAAGCATATCTGGGTGACAAGATTTGAACTTGCGACCT